>NZ_KI518110.1 GCF_000479045.1 Cetobacterium somerae ATCC BAA-474 | reverse complement strand
ACAATAATAAATTTTTTAATAATATATTTTTTATTGTTTAAACCAATATTAGTTTTAAAAAATAAATTTGATACAAGAAAAAAATTAAAAATAGAGCTTAAGGATTTGCGGAGTATAGAAATAGAAAAACAAAAAATATTGAAGAGAAATAGTGTCGAAGAAAAAAATTTAATTTCAAAAAAGAATGAATTATTAGAAGAGAAACAAAGATTAATTTTTAATAGTGAATATGATGTTTTTAAATTTATAGATGATATTTCAAATGAAAATAATTTAACAATTGAGGTAATTGGAAGAGAAGTAAAGGCAATAAGAAGTTTAGATGATATAGAGGGAAATTTTTTTTATCATGGTACAGGAAGAGAAGTTGATGTTTATAATTTTATATTACAACTAGAAGAAGAGAAAAGATATATAACATTAAAAAATGAATCTATACTCATAGAAATAAATAATAATATTTTAGATTTAAAAATGAATATTATGTATATATTCAATAATAAAAAAGAAAATTTAGAT
>NZ_KI518109.1 GCF_000479045.1 Cetobacterium somerae ATCC BAA-474 | reverse complement strand
TTTAAATTTATTTTTTAAATTTTTTACATTAAAAAACCTCATAAAATTGATTTTAAAGTGCTTCTTAGAAGAAAGGTGATATAAGACTTAGGTGATTTATTTTCGTTGTTATTAAAGGTTTTATAAATTAAAACTTTACTTCTCTATAAAAATTTGATATTATTTTGGAAATCATTTAAAATTTAGTTAAATTCATTGCAAAAGGGGAAAGTTTATCTTTCCTCTTTTGTTTTTACTAAAAATATGTTACACTGTTAGAAGGTTTGTTTTATTGAGGATTTATTTCCTTAAATAAAAATGGGGGAGATTGTATTCTCCCTCATTTTTATTTTTTGTAAAATTACCTATTATTTTTTAAATTTTTTGCTCCTTTTATCGCGCCAGAAATTCCGCCACCTATAGCTCCAGTAACAGTACCAACAACACCACCAGCATATCCATTTTTAGCATACCCAGAAATTCCACCTTGAGAAGCTCCAGCACTTGCTCCAATACCAGCTTGTTTTACAATAGTACCCGCTCCAACTGCACCAGCAATTGCACCAGCAGTAAAAGATTTTACATCTAATCCCGAACTTAATTGAGGAGTTCCTTGTATTATAGATGCTGATAATCCAGACGTTTTACTTGCTAAAAAGGCTAGTCCTGCTAATCCTGCTATATACATTAATCCACCTCCTAAAGTATTTTCAACTAATGGCTCATTTAGATATTTTGTTATGAAACTAATTAAAAAGGTTAGAAGAAATATTTTTATATTTTGAGAAATTACTAAACTAAATACACGCTCTCCCATAAATCTTGTTTTTTCAAACATACAAAATGGAATAAAAATTATAACCAGTGAAGTAATTAAAGAATATTCTAAATAAACTATAAAAATTTCAAGAGCTAAATAACAAACAATAACAATTCCAAAAATTAGAAGTACCAAAAATAACCATGAGGACATATCTGAAAATTGTATGTTTTTTCTAAGCTTTTCTAACTCTAAAAAACCATTTCCTATAATAGCAGAAGGCATTCCACTTGGGTTTTTTATTTCAACACCAGAAGCTTTTCCAGCTAACCATATAAAACTTTCGTTTATTTTAACTAATAGTCTTCTATACATAAATATCATCGTATATAATCCAGCCCACATTCCAAATTTATTTCTTAATATTTTTACTGGATCACTTTCCTCTTGCCTCCAAGCTATAGCTACTAAAAGTTCAAATCCAAACATTAATGTTAATATTCCTAATGCTATTGGTTCTAAGCGTTCTGTTGCAAGTGAAAATTTATTCATTAATTCATTAAGTATTGTTGTTAAATCCATGTGAAACCTCCTATTGAAATTCGTTAGTTAATAAAAAAGTCTGTAACAAATGTTACAGACTAAAGTTGCACTTTTTTAAATTTATCTAATCCTAAAGATTTTTCTGTTGATAATTTTGCTTCCCACTCTTCAAGCTCATTTTGAGCTTCTTTTTTTCCTTCTTTCATTTGGCTTTTTAATTTTTGGATAATGACATCGTATTTTTTTTGAGAATTTGTATCTCCAGCTACTATTTCTTTTACTAATTTTTCTTTTTCTTCTCTTGAAGTTAATTCAACAATATCTTTTTTACCACAAGCAATAAATGAACTTGTTATTAAAATTAGCATAATAATTTTTTTCATAATAAGTTTCTCCTTATAATTTTATAAAGTTTCAAAGTTTTATTTTTTTAAATTTATCTAATCCTAAAGATTTTTCAACCATTTCTTTTGTTAATTCTTTTTCAGTTTCTTGTTTTTGCATTTCCAGTGCTTTTAATCTAATTTCTTCTGCTTGTAAAGCTTCAATTCTAGCTAATTTATTAGCTTGGTCATCTCCTACAGCTTTTATGGCTTGTAATGATTGTAAGTTTCCATTTAGTGTTCCCGTATTTTTACCAAACGAATTTAATCTATTTTTTTCTCTTGACATTTGATTTTGCATTGTAGTTGTTACTTTCATAGAAGTTTTTAAATTACTATTCATTTCTCTTGATAACTTTAAACTTTCTCTTTCAAGTTGCTCTCTATCCATATTTTTATATTTCTCAATCTTTTGAAATAAATTCTCATAATTTTTATCAAAATTTTGTTGGTTTCTAATTAAAGATTGTGAATTATCATTTATTTTTACTAAGCTATCTATCCCATCTAACAGAGCTTGATTTTCTTGTCCTAAAATAGTTGCTCCTATTTGTGATAAATTGGTTGCATCATTCTGCAATTGTTGTATTTGTTGCTGTGTTTGTAATGCGTTTTCTGTTGCTGTTTTTATCATTTCAATTTTTTGAAGCAACATCATTTGATAATTTGCCATATTTTGCTGATGATTCGCCGCATCATAAACGGGAATAGCGAAGCTATTTGTAAACATTTTACTAAATAATAAAAAAATCAGCAATATTTTTTTCATAAATAACCCTCCATATTGTATTAAATTTTTAAAATAAAAAAGTCTGCCCTTTATTTAGGTACAGACTTTCAATCAATCATAGTGTCCAAAACAAGCCAAAATAATTAATTCTCCTTCATTAAACTTGTAGATTATTCTATGTTTTTTATCAATTCTTTTTGAATAACAACCTTCAAAATTTTTGCCTTTTAACTTTTCTGCTTTTCCACTTCTATTAAGTGGATCTCTTGCACTTTCAGTTATCATTTTTTTAGCTTTTTGATATAATTTTTTATCTTCTTTTTCTAACTCTTGTATATCTTCCCAAGCATTTGGAGTAAATAAAATATTAAGCATTTTCAAACCCTTTGATTGATAATAATCTATTAGTGTTGTATTGCTTTATACTTTCTGTTAATCTATCAAAATTTTTAGGATTGTTAAGTACTTCTATTGTTTCATTGGCTGAATTAAGAGCCTTTTTTAGAGTATTTAACTTTCTTGTAGAATAGTTTATTTTTCTTTTCTTAGACATACTAACACCTCTTTCAATAATATTCTTTGATTACTATTGATTTTATTATATTTTCAAAGAATTGTCAATATTAACTTGCCAAAGTAGTTTAATAAAATTTTTATAATATAATCATCTTAAAATCCAATATACCTTTTTTTAGTATATTCATATATGATTACTTTGTCTTTATCTTTTGGTGTACAAATTCGAAGTACATTTTTCAATGCTTTTTCTATTTCGTTAGTCTCAATAAGTCCAATTTTTTCTAATCCTTTTACAAATTCAAATTCCGTTTTAAAGTGAACACTAGTTGAAAGATACTGTAAACAAAATTCTGAGTCTAACTCAACTATCATTCCATCAATTAATCTATGTTTTAGGTCTGTTTTATTCATTTTAATTCATCTCCTTAAAATTATTAAAATTTGTATAAACATAAAAAATATATAGTCTGCATTAATATTTAGTTTCCAATGTTCTTATTTTGCACTTTTTAGGGTGGAAAATTCTTTTTTTAAGTAAAAAATATTTAAATTTTTGAAGTATAATTCTTAATCAAGTTTAAATCCTCTTATTTTGTGCTAAAAAACACTTTAAAACAATCGTGCGACGAAATCACATGAAAAAATCAAAGTTCCTTAAAATCAATATTACAAGCTTTAAAACTAAAGGTATATTTTGAAAATGATTTTATATTGTCTTTAAACTTTATGATTGTATCTTTTAAAAGAGTTTTTAGTATTAAACTAAGAAAGTTCTTTAAAATATTTAGTCATGCTTTAAACTTAATTTTACAAAGTTTTATTTAAATATTTTTCATTATATTTTTTACACAGTAAATTTCCTATCTCATTTTCTAGAGCTAATCCATCTAGTTGTATTTCATCAAATATTTCTTTTTCTAATCTCACTATCTCTTCTTTTCCTAGCTCTTCTTTCATAAATTTTATTTTTTCAGCTCTAGCTATAGGTCTTTTAACTTCTTCTTGATTTGTTGTAACTATAGTTTTAGGAATTTTTTTCTCTAATATTTTTCCTATACTTATAACTGTTGCTATTACGTTTAAAGAAAGTCCTTGTTCTATACCTGTGTTGTATGTGTTAATTAAATAGTTTTGTATTGTTTTTTCTGTTTCTTTTTTCTCTAATTTTTTAATAGCTTTTTCTATCTTTGGTTGATAATGAACTCCTTTTAAATTATCAACTAAAAATTTTTCCCATTTATCTTTACAAGGAAATCCTTTTTCATTTTTTTCTAAAATATTTTCAAAAGAAGCATGTTCTTCTTTACATGTACATGTTTTATTAGTATTTTTATATGTATCAGTATTTTTACATGTATTAGTATTTATATATCCCTCGATTTTACGATGGTCGTTGGCAACGATCTTCGTTGACAACGAAGGTCGTAAAATCGACTGGTCGTTGGAATTGGTATTTTTTTTATTTAAGTACTCGTTTTTTAAACTTTCAATCTCTTCAATTGTAAAAGGTATTTCATTTAAAAAATATAACCATTCAAATTCGCTTTTTCTGCCTGGTACACCTCTTTTTAATCTAACTACATATTTACTTTTCTCAAGCTCTTTCATGTAATTTTTTACTTTTGTGTATGACTCTGATGTATTACTTGCGATTTCGTTCATATTAAAGTCCCATTCCTCTGGTCTTGATAACATTAAAGCTAAAAGTCCTCTAGCTCCAAATGTTAGTGTTTTATCAAGTAATAATTTATTTGATATTTGAGTGTATTCTTTTCGAGTTTTGTTATATACTCTTGACATTAAAACTCACCTCTTAGATAAGTTTTAATATTAAGTTTTAAATTTTTATTTATATATTTTTTTAAATTTGAATAACAATTGATTTTTTTATCAATTTTTGATTTCATGCAATTCCTCCTAATTATTATGTATTTTTAAAAGTAAAAAATTGCAATTTCAAAGTACTTAAAACGTACCATTATTCAAAAATTTTAAATTTTTTCGAATTTTTTTTTGTTAAAAAACAGTTGAAAAATAAAGGAATTGATAAATGTGATAAAGATACTACTAAAGAGTGGGAATAATAATTAAAAATATAAAATACCTTGATTAATTCAAGGTATTTTTTTATTACTCTCAGAGTAATAGTATTTTTTATTCAGAAAGTGGTAAAACAAATTTTTTTAAACTCAAAGAAAATGTTTGTTATAAAGCTATGATATCAGTAGATTACTTCAAGATACCTTACGAGCCACCTACTACAAGATTAATTTCTCACACTAAAAATATATCCCTATATTCATTTACAAAAAAATTACTCTATTACCTATTTTATGATAAATAAAAAATTCCCCGAAAATTTTCAAGGATTTTTTCTATTATCTAATATTGTTCAAACTCACTTTTTTCTTTTGGAGTACATTTGCAAAATTCTATTTTTTTTCTTAAGCTCTTTCTATATCCATAATACTCTAATTCCAAGCGCCTTAATTTATACAAATTTTGTTCAAAATTATTAGCTTTTAAATAATAATAATTTGATTTTTTTATTTTAAATCCAAAATTTTTATACATAAAAAATTTTAAATTATTAAATATCCATCTATCAATCTTTTTCAATTGATGGACATCAGTTATGTTTCCGAAGTATCCTATCCAATTTTTATAATCTGGTTCTTTTCCACATTTTTCACATTTTTCATAAAATGCTCTATTCCCAATAATTTTAAAATTTATTTTCCTAATTATGTTATTTAATACTTTGATTGATTTCTTTTCTTCAAACTCTTGCAACTTTTCAGCTTCATTCAAGATTAATTTTATTTTATTTTTAAATGCTATTTCATTATTTTTTTTTACTTTTACTTTATTTTTCTTTATTTCAAATCCAACATAATTAGTTGATCTCTCATTTAAGTTTATAACTTCACTTTTTTCTCCTAATGGATGTACTTTTAATTCTTTCTTTGATAACTGACTTTCAACTTCTTTAAAAATTTCTTCTATTTTTTCATCATTTTTTAATAATATTAAGAAATCGTCAGCATATCTTATATATTTCAAATCATACTTTCTTCTCAAAATGTTCGAAATCCATAAATCAAAGTCATATAAATAAATATTTGCTAGTAACCCTGAAAGAACTCCTCCTTGAGGAATTCCCTTTTCTCTTCTCTCTCTTTTAACTTTGACATTATGAAAAATTTTTAAAGTTGGTCTTAATTTTCTCCCTTTATATCTCGTCTCTTTTAAATTTTTAGATGTTATTCTGTATGAATACAAAAAATTCTTTAAAATAGTAAGTAATATTTTATTATCTTTTCCAAAAAATTTATATAAATCATTTATCATTAACTTATGATTTATAGTATCAAAAAATTTACTTAAATCCATATTTAAAACATATTTAAAACATATTTATAATCTAACTCTATATATTTTTGTATTCTTCTAACTGCCGAAGGAGCTGATTTCCCCTCTCTATATGCGTAGCTTACTAAATCAATTTCTTTAAATTTTTTTTCTGTATATTCTTTTATACTTTCATAAATAACTTGCTGAACAACCGTATCTTTAACATTTGCTATTGATAAAACTCTTATTTTATTTTTTAATTTTGCTTCTTTTAATGAAAGTCTTTTATCTTTTGAAATTTCTATTTCTCTGAAAGGTTTAAATAAATATTTTCTATTTTTTACTCTATTTATTATTGCTAAAAAATTATTACTATCTGTAAAAATTTTATCATAAGTTCTTAAACTTATTCCATCTTCACCCATTTGTCTTTTATCTTTTTCTGGAATAGATAAATAATCATGTTTTTTTTCCTTAAATTTCTCGTATACTTCTTTTAAATTTTCACAAGTTAAATTTTTTAATATTCTCTCATCTAAATTCATAAAAAAAATCTATCTAAATTACTTCAGATAGACTGCCACCCCCTACTATATTTTGTAGTAAAATTCTTTAGTTATATAAAATAACTACAAGCAACAAAATGTGATATAATATATCTATATAACAAATATTATTTCTGTTAACAAATCAAATGTTGACAGAAGCAGGAACTTAAATCAATTAAGGCAACATACTCTGTAAAAGACTCAAACATTATATAAAAATTGGTGGCTTATTTGAGTCCCGTTTATAACCACCACCTACATAAAATTTTATGTAGTAAAAATCTAGAAGACAATACTAATCATATTGTCTCTATAAGAGTAAACACTTCATATAGTTTGTAAATAATCTTAATAATTAATACAGCCTTTATTAGCATGTTATCACTCCTTGTTGCTTCTGTCAACATTTGATTTGTTAACAGAAACCAGAAGCTAAAACTCTTCCATGGTTAGAGTATTATTTAGTTGCGTTGCATTCCATTATCGATGCAATCCTCCCATATGGAGTATACACTCAAAAAAATCATTTGTCAAAATTATTTCTTATCTTTATTAATAGAGTAAATTTATAAAGCTCTATAAAATCATTTGTTCTCAACTAATAAAAATATTTAAATATATATTAATTT
>NZ_KI518108.1 GCF_000479045.1 Cetobacterium somerae ATCC BAA-474 | reverse complement strand
CCATTATTAGGTGAACATACAGATGAAATTTTAAAAGCAATCGGTTATTCAGATGAAGAAATAAAACAATTACGTGAAAAACACGTTGTTTGTAAATAATTAATTAGAGAATTTGTGGTAATTGGCATCAATTACCACAAAATTCTTTATAGAGATATAAAATATTTAGGAGGTTACTATGTCTAGTGTTCAAAATGACAACTTAACAGATGGGATGCATGTAATGGTAGAAGCTTTGAAAAAAAATGGAGTTGATACTATTTATGGAGTTGTAGGAATTCCTATAACAGATTTAGCAAGACATGCTCAAGAAGAAGGAATTAGATATATAGGATTTAGACATGAACAATCAGCTGGAAATGCAGCAGCTATAAGTGGATATTTAACAAAAAAACCTGGAATTTGTTTAACTGTTTCAGCTCCAGGATTTTTAAATGGTTTAACTGCTCTTGCAAACGCAACAGTTAATGGATTTCCAATGATTCAAATAAGTGGTTCTAGTGATAGAGCTATCATAGACTTGCAGCAAGGAGATTATGAAGAGTTAGACCAAATGAATATTGCAAAGCCTTTTGCTAAAGCAGCGTATAGAATAAATAAGCCAGAAGATATAGCAATTGGATTAGCTAGAGCTATTCGAGCCGCAACTTCAGGAAGACCAGGAGGAGTTTATTTAGATGTAACTACAGAGTTATTAGGAAGTGTCATTGATAAAGTAGAGGCAGAAAAAACTTTATTTAAAGTAGAAAATCCAGCTCCAAAATCTATACCTAGTTCTGATTCTATAATTAAGGCATTAAATTTACTTTCAAGTGCAAAAAAACCTTTAGTTCTTTTAGGAAAAGGAGCTGCTTATTCTCAAGCAGACGAATTAATAAAAAAATTTTTAGATGAAACTGGAATTCCATTTTTACCAATGTCAATGGCAAAAGGGTTACTTCCAGATAATCATCCACAATGTGCAGCAGCAGCTCGTTCATTTGTTTTAGAAAATGCGGATACAGTTATGCTTATAGGTGCTAGATTAAATTGGCTTTTAGGCCATGGAAAAGGAAAACATTGGAATCCAGACGTTCGTTTTATTCAATTAGAAATCGATCCTAAAGAAATAGATAGCAATCGTCCAATAGAAGCTCCAGTAGTAGGAGATATTGAATCAAGTATGGAATTATTAGTAAATGGATTGGAAAAAATATCTATAAAAGTAGATTCTTCTTGGATTGAAAATATTGAAAAAGATAAAGAAATTAACATAGATAAGATGGCAGCAAAATTAAATACAATAACTGTGCCTTTAAACTACTATAATGCTTTAAAAATTGTTAAGGAAGTTGTAGATTCTCATAAAGATATTTATCTTGTAAATGAAGGAGCTAATACTCTAGATGATACAAGAAATGTTATAAATATGTACTATCCTCGTAGACGTTTAGATTGTGGAACTTGGGGAGTAATGGGAGTAGGAATGGGGTTTGCAATTGGAGCAGCTATAACTAGCAACAAACCAATTTTAGCCATTGAAGGAGATAGTGCTTTTGGATTCAGTGGAATGGAAATTGAAACAATTTGTAGATATAAACTTCCTATAACAATAGTAGTCTTCAATAATGGAGGAATTTATCGTGGAGATCATGAAAATTTAGGTGGAGGAACAGATCCATCTCCGACAACTCTTATGGCAACAGCACGATACGATAAGTTAATTGAAGCTTTTGGAGGAACTCCATATAATGTAGAAACTCAAGAGGAATTAAAAGATGCAATTACAAAAGGTATAGAGTCATTAAAGCCAACTTTAATTAATTGTAAAATAGATCCAAAAACAGGAACTGAAAGTGGTCATATAACCTCTTTAAATCCTAAAACTGCAATAAAAAATTAGAAAATTAAAAATTAAAAGGAGCTGATAATATGTGGGATATTATTATGAAAGATATAGTTCCAATTTTTGTAATTATGCTTTTAGGATTTTATGCTGGAAAAACAAAAGCTTTTAATCAAGATAATGCTAGAAGTTTTAATAAATTGGTTCTAAATTATGCTCTACCTGCAGCTTTGTTTGTATCAATTGTAAAAGCAGATAGACATATGTTGTTTGAAGATATAAAACTAACTTTAGTAAGTACTTTTGTTATTGTAGGTGTTTTTATGTGGTCATTCTTTAGTTGTTATAAATTTTTTAAACATACAAAGGGTGAGGCAGCTGTCTGTGCATTAATTGCAGGATCACCAACAATTGGATTTTTGGGGTTTGCTGTTTTAGATCCTATATTTGGTGCTACAGCTAATACTGGACTTGTTGTAGCTATAGTTTCAATAGTGGTTAATGCAATTACAATTCCAATAGGACTATCTCTTTTAAATCCTGGTGGAGC
>NZ_KI518107.1 GCF_000479045.1 Cetobacterium somerae ATCC BAA-474 | reverse complement strand
ATTCAGCTCCTTTAGTTTCAAGAGGAATATAGCCCCATTCATCACAAATTAATAGATCATATTTTTTCAGTGAGCTCATAAATCTTCTGAGCTCACTTTTTTCATAGGCTTCTATTAGTTCATTAACTAAATTAGCAACTTTGTAAAATCTTACCTTTTTTCCTGCGATACAAGCATTAACTCCTATTGCTGTAGCTAAATGTGTTTTTCCTGTTCCTACAGGGCCATATAGAATTAAATTTTCTTGTCGCAAAACAAATCCAAATTCTTGTATCTCCTCAATCCCAATAGTCTCTGGAAAATCTACTTCTGAAAAATCATAATCATCAAATGTTTTAAGTATGTCGAATCTAGCTTGTTTTAACAATCTATTCTTCGCATTTATTTTTCGATAATTTAACGCGATTTCAAATATTTTTTCAAGATATTCTTCTCTTGTTGTAAAAGGAATTTGATCGTATTCATCCAAAAATTCTTTTCCTAGTTTTAATTTTTTTGAATATTCAACAAGTTTTTCGTTCATTTCACTCCTCCTTCTTCTTTATCAATTGATTATATATTTCTAAGTTAGTCTCATATTTATCAATTTTAGGAAGAGGAGAAGATAGCGCAATTTCCTCTCGTGGTCCAGTATTATCTTTATATTTATGATAATTTAATAGTAAAATATCAGGATCTTCCAATTCTGCATTAATTAAACCTTGCAAAACATATGTTGCAATTTCTAAAGAATCATTTAAAAGTATTTTTTCAAGAACCAACAGAGCTTTCTTTCTATCTTTCGATTGTAGTTTCAACAAATACTCTTTCCATATTTTAGGTAACTCTTGAAAAAAATCTGTATATTCTAAAGAATTAATTTTCTTTATGATTAAAGGTAGATGCTCTATCCAAGATGTATTTACATATTTATTTCTACTATAGACCCTATTGTGAGAAGCTATCTCTCTTTTAAATTTATCCATTAAGAAAATTTTATGTGCAGTTATTTTAATCCATACTTCTTGTAATTGAAATTTAGTCCCAACAGAATATTTATTTGTATCAATATCTACAAATCCATATTTATTAACTTTTCTTCTTTCGTATTTTGCAACCTCATACTCATTGATATTAAGAGCAATTAAATAATTGGTTTCCATTTCTAAAAGATCACAAATCTTTTGATTTTTGTGGTAATGTATCCGTTCATTATCTTTATCGCATATTCTAAGTAAATGTTTATTATATTCTGCAATATTTGGTATCTCAGGAATAGGAACAAAGTAATTTCTTCTAAAGTATCCAACTTTATTCTCAACATTTCCTTTTTCATTTCCAGAGGCAGGATTACAAAATTTAGGTTTAAATTTATAGTGAGCAGAAAATTTCTCAAAAGATTCATTTAAAATTCTGTCTTTATTTTTTCTGAAAGCTACTGCGGCAGTTAAATTATCAAACCAGATCTCTCTAGGAACACCGCCTATATGTTTAAATATATCTTTTAAACCTTGAAGAAGGCATTCTGTAGTTTCTCCTCTAAAAATTTGCATATACCCAGCATTACTATATGGTAAAGTCAGAACCAGATAACTTCCCTTAACATCTTTTCCACCTTGTTTAAATGTTAATTTGCCAAAGTCAACTTGAGCTGTTCCAGGTAAATGTGATAATTTTAAATATTCTGTGATATCTAAATTTAATTCTCTCTTTTTTTCAGCAACATAAATGGCAACAGAGCGATAACTTATATTAAGACTATCTCCATACTTCTCTTGTAATCGCATAAAAATCTTTTTAGCAGTATGCCTTTGTTTATGTATTTTACCAATATCAGACAAAATCCATTTATCTACCATTTCTTTATATTGATCTATTTTTTTAGTTTTTCTAATGATTTTTTTGATAGTTTGATTGAAGTTTTCAGTTTCTTCATATTTTTTAATAGTAGCATACGAATGTCCTGTTAAAGTTTTAACTTTTCTGTAAGAAAGCCCTTGTACTTGTTTTAAATATTTGATATCATTAATCTTAGCCATTGATAACATTCCTTTCCTCCTTTAAAAAAGTTTGGTCACTTAATTAAAGGATATTATATTAGGATTCTGTTTTCAATGGTTTTTTTATATTCACTTTTTCTTTGCAGAAAGTTACATGTTTATTTTACAACAAACAACTGCTTCTTCTATTTTAAAGTATAACAAGTAGCTGGGCCTTTGCCTATTTTTTTAATTAGGTTTTTATTTTGTAGATTTTTTAGGATCTCTCTTACTCTTCTATCACTTAAATTTAAAATTTCAGAAATCTCTTTAGTTGTTGCAGTTTCTTTCTTTTCTAAAAATTCTAAAATTTGATTATCATATCTATTAAAACTTTCAATATTTTTACCTAGTTTTGTTAGCTGTTCAACGGTTGGAAGTTCTTTAGCTAATTCAGCAGGTAAAGATAATTTATATTCTGAAACTCCTATTGGTTTAGAGTTATCCCTTAAAGCATATTCTGCAATGGTTGTATTTTTATCCTTACATAAAATTATTCCAATACTTTTATTATCATCTTTATGCTTTAACAAATCATCTACAGCAGATAGATAAAAATTCATTTTCCCAGCATATTCAGGCTTAAATTTACCGGTTTTCAATTCAATAACTATGTAAGAACGAAGCTTTAGGTGATAAAAAAGTAAATCTATATAAAAATCTTCACCACCAACTTCTAAATGGTATTGTCTTCCAACATAGGCAAATCCTTTTCCTAATTCTAATAGAAATTTAGTTATGTTTTCAACCAAAGAATCCTCAAGTTCCTTTTCTAAATAACTTTCAGATAGATTAAGAAAATCAAAAATATATGGATCCTTTAATGTTTCAGCAGCAAGTCCACTATTTTTATCTGGAAGAGTTTGAGAAAAATTATGAGTTTTTCCCTCTAAAAGCATTCTTTCGTAGAGATTACTTTCTATCTGGTGGACCATTACATTACGCGACCAACCATTTTCAATAGCCTTTTTAGCATACCATTCTCTTTTATTAGAAGAGACTTTATCTAATAAAGTTTGATTATGATACCACGTTAATTGTGCAAGTGCTTCCTGCACAATTTCCGCCGGATAGCTTTCAGCAAAAAGCTTCATATATCTAAGGTTTCTAAGAGATAGTCCTTTCATATTTGGAAACTCTTTTCTTAAATCTTCCGCCAGATTTTCTATGATTTTACTTCCCCATCCCTTTTGTGATTGGTTTTTAAGAATAATTTTTCCAATTTCATAATATAAAAATATAAGTTCTTTATTAACAGATAAAATCGCTCGATTTTGAGAGATTTTAATTTTATTTTTAAGTTCTTCTAACAGTGATATATATTCCATTTAGTTCTCCTATTTGAATTTTATTTATTATATTTTACTATAACTTATAAGGAT
>NZ_KI518106.1:1190-8624 GCF_000479045.1 Cetobacterium somerae ATCC BAA-474 | reverse complement strand
GTATATCATTTTTCTCATATAAATAGAAGAACTTTTAATTATGCAATACAGTACATTTTTTTTAGTATTTCTTTGCAAATATACAAACATTAAATTTAAAGTATATAATATTTAGTCAAATTTAAATTTAGGAGGATACTGTGATCAAAGTTTTATTTTTATTACTTATAATGAATATTTCTATTTTTTCTAAAACACTCAATACTGCAGTTATTTTAGAAAATAATGATGAAATGTCAAATACTTACTTAAATATTCTAAAAGATGAACTAACTAAAAATTTTGCTGGTACTAATTTTCAGCCGAATATATTAAAAGTTCTATATGTTGATAATCAAAATCTAGAAAATCAACTAAATTCTATTAATTTAGATAATAAAATTGATAGTCTTTTTATTTTAACTGATACTTCTATCGATAAAATAAAAAATTTAAGCAAAAATAAATTTTATTCTGCACCTTTAGGTTTTGGAAAAAATTTAGAAAAATTACCAAATAATTTAAATTATGTCTACAGTGATTTAGATTTAAAAAACTATCTTCAAATCTTTAATAATGTAAATGGAGTAAATGAAATCGATATTTTTATTTCAAATATAAGTGAAGCAAACATTACTAACTTATCTAAAAATATTAATATAAACAATTTAAAAATTAATATATATAAAACTGACGAAAAGAAAATAAAAGAAAGTAAAAATCCTATATTTTTAATATCGTTCAATGAAAATTTTAATAAATATGCTTATGTTGGTATTGATATGAAAAAAGAGTTTTCAAAACGTATTAGAGCTGCATCATTAAATTATATGCTTTATAAAACTAACAATAGATTGGGTAAAGTAGTTGAAGTCAATGAACCCAGAGAAAATATCTTTTTTAATGGAGATGTAGCTAACAAACTTGGACTATATCCAAATCTTATTTTTTTACAAAATATTTCGAATTTGAAAATATCTGAAAAAGATAGAATTAAACTTACATTAAAAAATGCAGTTGAAAGAGCATTAAATTCAAATTTTTCACTTTTAAAATCTAAACAAGATTTAGAAACTAGTTCTTATAATGTGAAAATTTCTAATAGTTCAAGATTACCTCAGTTAAATGCAAATGTGCAATATAATGCTATTGATAAAAGAACAAGTAATTTTAAGATGGGAGCTCCTACAAATAGTGTAAACTCATATTTAGAACTTTCTCAAGTTATTTTCAATGATCAACTTAATGCTTCTGTTCAAATTGAAAAACTTGCACTTGATTCTAGTAGAAAACAATATGAACAGACAAAGTTAAATATTTTATATTATACAGCATCTACTTATGTCAATATACTTCAATTAAATGCTCAACTAGATATTCAAAAAAGCAACTATGCTCTTTTAAAAGAAAGTTTAGAAGTTGCTAAATTAAATTATAAAGTAGGTGCTGGCGGTCTTCAAGATGTCTATAGACTTGAATCTGATGTTGCAAGTTCCCTAGCTAATATAGCTAATATCGGAAGTGAAATCAAAAATCAAGAGATTTATCTAAACACTCTTTTAAACTTACCACCAGATAATAGTTATAATTATGAGTCATTAAAAGATGTATCTACTTATTTTGTTTTAAGTGATTCATTCAATAAAAATTTTTCATATGGATCTGATAGATCTAAAAAGATAGAAAATTTTCTTGTTCAAGGAGCTATTTCAAATTCTAACTCTTTAGCATCTTTAAATAATAATATAAAAGCTAAAGAAAGAGAACTATCCGCTAATAAAAGAGAACGATTTTTACCAAAAGTTTCTGCAGCAGGAAAATATTATAAAGACAATATGATTACACCATGGGGAGAAAATTCTAATAAAAAATTCCCAGATGAATATTGGGAAGCTGGAATAGTTGCAACATTACCCCTTATTTCTGGTGGTGAAATATATTATAACTCTAAAAAAATAGAAAGTGAAATTCAATCTTTAGAATATTCTTGGGCAGATTCAAAAAATAATTTAGTTCAGCAAGTTTTACAAACTTATACTGAACTTTTAAGTAATTATGTTCAAAATTATTCAACTTCAACTTCTGCAACTGTAGCTAAGAAAAATTTAGATATAGTACGAAATCTTTACTCTGAAGGTACAATTACTGTTACAGATTTACTTTCGGCACAAAATAATGCACTTTCTCAAGAATTAAATAATGTTATTCAAAATTTTAATCTAATTAATTCAGCATTAAAATTAGAAAATCTTTATGGTAAATCGTCAATTACAATGACTTCTGATGAAAAATTACAAATATTAAATAATTTAAACGAAGTACTAGAAAAATAGGAGGCTCACATTGAAAAATAAATTTTTAATTTTTTTACTAACACTATCAGTTTTAGCTTGTGGTAAAAAAGAAAGTAATAATAAAAATGAAAATATAAAACCAGTTGTTTATGAAGTTGTAGGTTCGAAAGAAAATTCAGTTAAAAGAACATACTCTGGAACTATTAGATCAGAAGCTCTGTCAAATCTAAGTTTTAGAGTTTCTGGAACTATAAATAAAAGAATTGCTGATTTAGGAGATACTGTAAAAAAAGGTGAAATTTTAGCAACATTAGATAATACTGAGTATGTGCTAAACTACGAAAAAGCTTTAGCAGATTTAGCCAAAGGACAAGCTTCTTTTGCAGAAACAGAAGCTAATTATAAAAGGTCTCAGATTCTTTATTTGGAAAATAGTATTTCTAAAGCATCTTATGATAGCGCTATAGCTCAATATAAATCTGCTTTTTCTACTGTAAATGCCTTAAAAGAAGCTTTAAATTTAGCTAAGTTAAAACTTAGTTACACACAATTAAAAGCACCAGAAAATGGAACTATTGGACAAGTTAAAAGTGAAGTTAATCAAATTGTTAGTCCTGAGACTACTATTTTTATCTTAAATAGTGATGGTGATAGAAGTGTTGAATTTAATGTTTCACAATCTATCGTTGGGAAATTAAAACAAGGACAAATTGTTAATATTACTATATCATCTCTAAATAATAAAAAAATAGATGGAGTTATAACTAATATTGGAACTCTTTCAACTGGTTATGGAAGTACATACCCTGTTAAAGCTAAATTAAACGATGCTAATTCCTCAGATATAAAAGTTGGAATGATTGCTAATATATCTTTAAATACATTAGAGGAGGATGAAAATATAATCTCTCTTCCTTTAAGTTCTATCATTACAGGCCCTAGTAACGAAAAATATGTTTATGTTGTTACAGATATTGTAAATAATATTGGTATTTCTAAAAAACAAAAAGTAGAAGTTTTAAATACTCCAACATCAAATGGAATTATTATAACATCTGGCTTAAGTCACGGGGACTTTGTAATAACAAAAGGAAGTAATCAAGTGTTAGAAAACCAAAAAGTTTCTTTAATAAAAGGTGAGATGTAATATGAGTTTAACAGAATTAACTATAAAGAACAAAGTTACAGCTTATCTATTATTTATTCTTCTTTTAATAGTTGGATACGTATCTTACGATAAGTCAGAAAAAGCTGAAGATCCTGGTTTCACAATTAAAGTAGCATTAATTACAACTAATTGGCCTGGAGCAAACGCGAAACAAGTTGGTGATTTAGTTAGTAAGAGAATTGCTGATCAAGTTCAAAATATGGATGCTCTTGACTATGTCGAATCCAAAAATGTTGATGGACAATCAAATGTATATGTAAATATAAAAAGTGAATATAAAGATTTACAGCCTGTTTGGCAAGAGTTAAGAGATAGAATTAATACTTTCGTTGTTCCTTATTTGCCAACTGGAGTCCAAACACCACAAATAAATACATATTTTGGTGATGTGTATGGAACTCTTTTAGCATTGGGTGGAGATGGGTATACATATGAAGAGCTTTATGAAACTGCAACAAAATTAAAAGAAACACTTTTATTTGCTGTTCCACAAATTGGAAGAATTGATATAAGTGGAGTTCAAAGTCAAACTATATATGTTGATATCGACAATAAACTCCTTTCACAAACTGGAATTACCTTACAAACTATTCTTACAACTTTAAATAATTCTAATATTATTATCAAGGGTGGGGATATTGTTATCAATGAAGATAGATTAAAAATAAATCCAACTGGTAATTTTGAAAGTATAGAAGATATTAAAAATACCGTTATTACAAGTAATGATGGAAAAGAAAGTATTTACCTTAAAGAAATTGCTAATATCTATAAAGGATATCAAGAACCATCACCATATTCAATAGATTTCAATGGGAATAATGCAATTACTTTGGGAGTTTCTTTAGGATCTGGTGAAGATATTTTAGTTATGAGTAATGGAATTCAAAATACTTTAAAAGAGTTCAAAAAAAATCTTCCTATAGGTTTAGAAATAGGTGAAATTTATTATCAACCTGATTTAGTGCAAGTAAAAGTTACCTCTTTTATTGCTAATCTTTTTCAAGCTGTAATTACAATAGTTCTTGTTATGCTAGCATTTTTAGGAATTAGATCTGGTCTTATAGTTGCTGCTCTTACTCCAACATCAATCGCATTTACTTTAATTGGTTTATACTATATGGATTATGGTATTAATCAAATTACCTTGGCTGGTCTTATAATTGCTCTTGGAATGTTAGTAGATAATGCTGTTGTTATGTCTGAAAATATTATTGTTCTTTTAGAAAATGGAAAAGGAAGAATGGAAGCTTGCTTAGAATCTGCTAAAACTCTTGCTATTCCTTTACTTGTAAGTTCTATAACAACAATAATGGCATTTTCTCCTATTATTTTGAATAAAGAGGACATGGGACAATATGTTGGACCATTAACAATAGTTGTTATGTTAGCTTTAATTGGATCATGGCTTATAAATCAAACTTTGATTCCATTGCTTTGCTATGATTTTATTAAAATAAAAGCTGGAGAAAAACAAGACTTAAATAGTAAACCATATCTAATATATAGAAATATTCTTTTAACAGTTCTAAAAAATAAAAAGATAACTCTTATTGGAACTGCTATTTCATTTATTTTAGGACTTTGGCTACTTGGGCTTGTTCCAAACAATTTTATGCCAGCTTCAACTGACCCTGTTATGTCAACATACATAAGATTACCTAAAGGTACTGACATAAACTTTACAAGAGAAGTGGTTAAAGATGCCAATAATTTTATATCTAAAAATTATTCGACTGGAGATCAAGAACCACTACCTCCAACACTTTGGGACTACATAACAACTGGTGGAACAACTTTAGTTTATAAAAAACCTGGAGTTTTAAGTTGGGGGTCTTTTATAGGAGGTGGAGCTCCAAGATTCTCTACAGGATATACTCCTGAAACTCGTTTAACTGAATATGCTTATATAATGTATAATTTAACTGATTATACTCTAATTCCTAAAATAAGTACTGAAATAAACACTTACTTAAAAAATAAATATCCAAGTATTGATATTGTTACCAAAGGTTTAGGAAGTGGAGTTACTTTAGAAAAAGATTTAGGATATGTTTTAACATCAAATGATATTACACTTCTTAAAAAATGTGCTAACGAACTTAAAAATAAACTTAATAATACTCCTGGTGCATACTCTATCTCAGATGCTTGGGGTAATGAAGTACCTGATATTAGTATAGAAATAAATCAAGAAAAAGCTCAAGCAGCTGGATTTAATAACGATACAATTGGAAAAGATTTACAATTTGTTCTACAAGGTTATAATGCTACTGTTTTTAGAGATTTCAATGCTCCTCCTCAAAGTACAATCATTCCTGTTGTATTAAGAGGAAAAAATACTTATAAAAATGATATTAAATCTATTGAATCTATTGAGTTAATAAACTCTTCTGGAAAAGCTGTTCCTTTAAAACAGATTGCTAATATAAAATTAGATTTTAGACAAAATTATATTTCTACAAGAAATATGGCTTACTCTATCGAAATTGATGCAGCTGTTAAAGATGATACTACCCCTTTAGAGGTTAATAAACTCGTAGAACCATGGCTAAAAGAAAAACTAAAAGAATGGGGTCCTAATATAAAGTATTATCCATCTGGAATAATGAAAACATCTAAAGAAAATCAAGATGCATTATTTGCACAAGTTCCTTTTGCGATACTTATGATGTTTGTTTTAGTTGTAGGACAATTTAATTCTATGAAAAAAGGATTAACTATAATGCTTGTTATTCCATTATCTCTTTTAGGAATTGCTATTGGTCTTCTAATTACAAATACGCAACTAGGATTTATGGCTATGATTGGAATTATATCCTTAGCTGGGGTCGTTTTAAATCATGCAATTATTTTAGTTGATAAAATGACAATTGAAAAAGAAGAGTTAAAAAGAAGTGATCAAGATGCAATCGTATTTGGATGTCAATCTAGACTTAGACCTATATTCCTAACTGTTGCAACTACTTTAGTTGGGCTTATGCCTCTGTACTTTTTTGGAGGTCCACTTTTTCAACCATTAGCCGTTGTATTAATCTTTGGTTTAGCAACAGACACAGTTTTAGCTCTAGGAGTTATTCCGGTTATTTATGCAACTTTCTATAAAGTTAATTTTAAAAATTATGAATATGATGAAAATAAATTAATTATAAAATAAAACTAATTTTAAATCCACCTCTAAGCATATTTATTCTGAGGTGGATTTATTTTTATATATTTTAAAAATCCATTTCAAAACTTTTTCTTTTCTTTTTCTCTATTTCAAAATCAACTAAATAGTTACCTAAAATTTTTCCTCTTAAATTAATATAATTTGTTTTTAAAGATGTTTTAGTAAATCTATTAGATATATCTTTTTCAGAATCTAAATATTTTTTTAGTTTATTTGTCTCTTTAATAAAAAATTCATTAAGCTTAGATTTTTCTTTAAACATATCACTTTGTTTAGAGTACCTATCAGCAATACTATTTCTTAAGTTATTGACTCTAGAAATTTCTTCATGAAGTTTTTTATCACCAATTGATGTTTGGATCTCTTTAAACTCTTTTTCTAATCTTAAAAGAGACTCATTAACACTTTTAAGTTCTCTATTTACTTTAGACAAAGCCCCTAAATATAATAACTTTTTAGATAGTGTTGTATATGAATCTTTTTCTATTTTTAACTCAATTCTTTTTTTATCTAAAACTCCATATTCTTTCATAGCTTTAAAGTATCTTCCCTTACTTAAACTGTTTAAAGCTAGTCGTTCTATATCTTCAAATTTCATATTTTTAAAATAATTATAAATCTCAGATGACTTCAACTCTTTTAAACTTGATTTAAGATTTTCCGATTCAACTTTGGATAGAATAGCACTCAAAAACGTTGTCATCGACCTTAACGAGCTTTTTACGAAGCGTAAGAGCTGTTATTTGTCTATCCAATAGGATAGATTCTTGCAACTCTTTTTCTTTTAGTAATTTTGACTCTATACTTTTTTCAATTCTAAT
>NZ_KI518106.1:509-1090 GCF_000479045.1 Cetobacterium somerae ATCC BAA-474 | reverse complement strand
AATTTTGACTCTATACTTTTTTCAATTCTAATCTTTTTATTTTTCATTTCAGGAGTGGAATAATCGCTTTTTATTTTCTCAATTTGAGATAAAATAACTTTATTTGACTCGTTTAATCTCTCAATTTCTTTTTTAAAGAAATTTAACTCATTTTCATTACCAATTTTATGATTATAAGTTATTTCGTATTCTCTTAATTTTAAGTTGTGATAATCTAACTGTTTTTTTAATTTGCAATACTTCCCTTTAGTCAGAATATTTAAACTTGTAGTTTCTAAGTTTTCCAACTGTCTTGGAATATTTTTTAAGATCTTTTCAGCTTTTTTTATTTCATAGTTACTTTGATTAAATATATTAAACATAGTATTGAAACTATTTTTTAATTTTTCTTCTGCATAAACTTTAAATTCATTCTCTTGTATTGTTTCTTCAAATTGATCCAAATACTTTTCTAAATTAAGTTTATCATTGTTTAAATTTTTCAATAATAGATTTAAAGAATCTAATCTATTTTTTTCCATATTAAAACTGCTTAAAAGCTCATGTTCAACTTTTAAGATCTGCACATTTATTCCTTCTAA
>NZ_KI518106.1:0-409 GCF_000479045.1 Cetobacterium somerae ATCC BAA-474 | reverse complement strand
GATCCAAATACTTTTCTAAATTAAGTTTATCACTGTTTAAATTTTTCAATAATATATTTAAAGAATCTAATCTATTTTTCTCCATATTAAAACTGCTTAAAAGCTCATATTCTACTTTTAAGATCTGCACATTTATTCCTTCTAACTTCTCATGAGTGTCTAAAATATCTTGGTATTTACTATCACTAAAACTATTTAACTCTAAATTAATCTCTTTAATCGCATCTTTTTTCAAAGATTTTTCAGCTTCTAATCTTTCTAATTTTAGAATTTCATCTTTTAACTCTTTTATCTCTCTATTTAGCTTAAAAGATTCGAGCTTATGTTTATGGTCTTCACTTAATTTCTCTTCAGGTTTTTTTAATAAGGCTCCATTAATGTGAATAGGATTTCTGTCTAAAGATTCAGC
>NZ_KI518105.1 GCF_000479045.1 Cetobacterium somerae ATCC BAA-474 | reverse complement strand
ACAAAAGGTAATTATAAAATTACATTTATTTTTATTTATAACAATTGGTTCTTTTAATTTTAAGAATGAAAATTTTGTTGAAAAAACATTATTATTATTTACAGCATGAGGAAAAATAGTTGTTTTTCCAATAAAAAGATTTGGATTATTTAAACTTATTGGAGATATTAATGATTCTAAATAAGATTTATTTATATAATTTTTTTCTAAAAGAGGTTTACAGGATAGAGTAATTGCCTCACTAATATCCTTACAATTACCATAACTAAATAAATCTTTTTCGATAAAATTATTATCAAAGCTTTTAGCGTTATCATTTTCAATAAAAAAATTTGAATAATTATTAAAAATAAAATCTTTAAGCTTATTTTTATCAAAATTTAGGTTATTATTTTTTAAATCTTTAACAAAAGAGTCAAAGCATATTTTTTCTCGTTGTTTTTTAAAATTAAATTGTTTTAAACTTTTAATATCTTTTTCATTTAGCAAAGGACTTACTTTGACTAAAGGAATATTACAAGAATGATTTCTTAGATTAATTGTTGTAATAATTAAATCAAAATATGAAAAATCTAGATTATAAAATTCATTTAAAGAAAATGTCTTAGTAGTTTCAATATAGAATGTATTATTTAAACGATCTTCTAAAAATTTAGATGCACTAAGTCCGTAATTACAAATAATCGCAATTTTTTTTATAGGTTTTTTTAGGGAGTTTCTTTCTAAAGCTCTATGAAACATAAGAGTTATAAAAGCAATTTCTTCATTACTTATTATAAAGTTTAGATTTCTTTCTAAATTATTAAAGCTAGATTTTATAGTATAAAAAAGATTTTCATAGATTTCTACAATTTCATTATAGATAGAATTTTCTAGAAATATTTTTTTAGAGCTTCTATAAATCATTGGTTTTATGTGGTTTATAAGTTCATTCATAAGAATTTTATCATGGATTAGATTAATAGAGTAAGATTTTGAAAAACTAACAATAGATTTATAAATTTCAATTTCAATGTTTATCCAATTATTAAAAATAATTAATGGATTACTCTTAGTATAAGATAATCCAATTAAAAAATCAGTTATTACTAATTTTTGATTTTGTGAAAATTCATTCATTTTAGAAATAATTTCAATATATTCAAAACTATTTAAATAAAAATCTTGATTTGTTTTAAAGTAAAGCTTTGGACAAAATTTTATAATTCCAATTAAAAAACAAAAAAATAAATTTAAGCTATTATCAGATATAGTATAAGAAAAATTTTTTCTTATATTTTTAAGAGTTTCATATGAATCAGAGAAAAATTCTAGAAATAAATCATGTATTTGCAGATTAAAGAAACTCATTTTTTTTAGTGCAAAATTGTTAAAAGCAAGATTTTCATATTTATTAAGATACGAAGATAAGAAGTAACATAGATCTAAGTCATTATATTTTAAAATATAAATTGAATTTTCTTTTTGAATAATATTAATATTAAACTTTTCTAAGTATATTTTTAATTTTTTTAAATCATTTCTAAGAGTAGGTTTTGTTATATCTAATTCTTTGGAAAGTCTATTTATATTAATAGACTCTTTCTTTAAAAGAGTCTTAAAAATAATAAGGTCAATTCTTTCTTGTGAGGAGTATGAATAAAAAATTTTCTCAAAATTTTTAAATATGTCATGAAGACAAGAGAAATTATTATTCAAAGTTATATCATTTTTATTAACTTTAATTTTATAATCTGATTTTAATTCATCATTTAGTTCATCAATTTGATATCTAATATTTCTTTCTGAAAGATTAGATTTTTTTATAATTTCTTGAAAAGAACAGTTTTGTTGAAGCATTTCTATTAATTCAAAATGTTTAAAATTAAGACTCATAAGAATCACCTCCAAGTATAAAAAGTATACCACTTAAATTAAAAACAAAAAAGTAAAAAATGTTTCAAAAAAAAAAGAAATGTTTTTTATCTTTTAAAAGTGTTCGTTATATTATACACTTATATTACAAAAGGTTACGGAGGTAATGAAATATGATACGAAAAATATTAAAAGAAGATAATATTCATTTGAATATAGAATCAAAGAATAAAGAAGACATTATTAATATATTAGCTAATTCTTTAGAAAAGACAGGAGATCTAGTGAATAAGAATATTTTTATAGAAGATATTTTTAAAAGAGAAAGCCAAGGAATAACTGGATTAGAAAGTGGATTAGCTATACCACATGGAAAATCTATGGGGGTTAAAAATACTTCGTTAGCTGTGGCAAGATTAAAGCATCCAATAGAATGGGAAACTTTAGATGGAGATCCTGTTGATTTAATAGTTTTATTTGCTGTAACTTTAGAAGATAAAAATGATACACATATAAAAATATTATCAAAAGTGGCAGGTAATTTAGCAGAAGATGAGAATGTAAAGTTTTTAAAAGAAGTACAAGATAAAAATGAAATAATAAAAATTTTAGGTAAGGAGTGGTGAATTATGAAAATAGTAGGAATTTGTGCATGTACCGCAGGAATAGCTCATACATTTATGGCTCAAAAAAAACTTCTTAGTGTAGGAAAAGAAAGAGGGCATGAGGTATTTATTGAAACCCAAGGATCTATGGGTGCAGAAAGTGTTTTAACAGAATGTCAAATAAATAATGCTGATTTTGTAGTTATAGCAGCAGATATCAAAATAGGTGTAGATAGATTTAAAGGCAAAAAATTAATAAAAGTTCCAACAAATGTCGCAATAAAGGGAACAGTTAAATTATTTGAGAAATTAGAGGATGCATACAAAAACTTTTAAGGAGGTTCAAAATGAAATTAAAAGATTTGCAAATAAAGAAACATTTATTAACAGGAATTTCTTTCATGCTTCCTTTGGTTGTTGCAGCAGGATTATGTATAGCGATAGGACAAATAATACCTAGGTTTGGAATTGAAACAAAAATAAGTGAAGTATTGGTTAATTTAGGTGTTTATGGAATGACATTATTAGTACCAGTATTTTGTGCATCTATAGCATATTCAATTGCAGATAAACCAGGTATAGCACCAGGACTTGTATTAGGTTATTTAGCAAATGAAATAAAAGCAGGATTTTTAGGTGGAATCTTATTTGGATTTGTTGTTGGATTCTTTGTTTTATGGTTAAAGAAAAATTTAAAAGTTCCTAAAACTATGGAGGGGCTAGTTCCAGTAATGCTAATTCCTTTAATTTCAATGGTTGTTTGTGGATTAGGAGCATATTTTATAATAGGAATTCCTATAGTTGCTCTTCAAAGTTTTCTATTAGAATTTTTAACTTCTTTAGATGGAAAAGCTAAATTTATAACAGGAGCTATTATAGGTGGTATGGTTGGATTTGATTTTGGTGGTCCTGTTAATAAAACTGCTTCAATATTCGCAGATGGATTAATTTTAAATGGTATTTATGGACCAGAAGCTGTAAAAGTTATGGTTGCGATGATTCCACCGATAGGGTTAGGCCTTTCAGTTCTACTTACTAAGCATAAATATACAAAAGCTGAAATAGAAGGTACAAAAGTTGCATTTCCAATGGGATTATGTATGATAACAGAGGGTGTTATACCAATTGCAGCAAGAGATCCATTTAGAGTTATAGCTGCGAGTGTAGCTGGTGGTATGATTGGTGGAGGATTATCGATGCTATGGGATGTAGGTTCATCTATTCCTTCTGGTGGAGTATTTATAATACCTTTTGTAGAGAATCCTTTAGGATTTGTAGCAGCATTATCAATAGGAAGTATAACGACAGCATTAGTATTATCGATTTCTAAAAAGGTTCCAAGTGAAGAAGATGAAGGAGAGCTTATTATAGAACAAGACATAGAACTTGATGATTTTAATATTGAAACAATTTAAAATAAATAGGAGGAATAAAAATGCTAGTAAATATGAAGGACTTATTAAGTGTGGCTCAACAAAACAATTTTGCGGTAGGTGCATACAATATTGGAAGTGCGGAGTTACTAAAAGTAGCTTTAGAAGAGTGTGAAAAAAATAATTCACCTATTATTTTAGCAATTCACCCAGATGAATTAGAATATTTAACAGATGAATTTGTAGAATATGTAAAAACTAGAGCTACAAATAGTAAAGTACCAGTTGTTTTACATATGGATCATGGTTCTAATAAAAATCAGATTTTAAGAGCAGTTAAATGTGGATTTACTTCTGTTATGATAGATGGATCTCATCTAGATTTCGAAGATAATGTAAAGTTAACTAAAGAAATTGTAGATATAGCTAAACCATTAAATATATCTGTAGAAGCTGAATTAGGGACAATAGGAAATTTAGGAAATTCAGCAGAAGGTGGAGCTAGTGAAATAATTTATACAGATCCTAAAAAAGCTAAAGAATTAGTTGAGAGAACTGGAGTAGATACTTTAGCTGTTGCTATTGGAACTTCTCACGGTTTATATCCAAAATGGATGAAACCAGAGTTAAACCTAGAACTATTAAAAGAGATAAAAAATGAAATAAATATACCTTTAGTTTTACATGGTGGATCTGCAAATCCAGACAACGAAATAGAAGAAGCAGTTCAATTAGGAGTATGTAAAGTTAATATATCGAGTGATATTAAAAATGCTTTTTTCCAAAAGACAAGAGAAGTATTAAGAAATAATGAAACAGCACTAGAACCGTTATTAATATTTCCAGAAGCAATAGAAGAAGGAAAAAAAGTTGTTAAACATAAATTAGGATTATTTAATTGTTTAGGAAAAGCTGATTTATATAATAATATATAAATTTTATAGATAAAAAAGCCCTTTCGGGCTTTTTTATTTTAAAATGAAAATAAACCTAATTAAATATTTTTCATAAAATATTTTTTATCTAAAACATATGCACATACTCTTATTTCATTTTCATATCCAGGAATTTTAATATAAAGATCACCCAATTCACCTTTATAAACATTCTCTATAAGTTCTCTTTCATTATAAATGTTAACATAAAAAGAATCTGTAGCTATAGCTCCATAAAATTTTGTATATTTTTTTAAATAAATTTTTACTTTTGTACAAATTATTGAGTTTTTATAAGGATACTTATACTTTTTTTTAGTTTCAGGATTATAACTCCATCTATAAATCATGTTCATCTCTTTATGTAAACTTAAATAAATTTCAATTGGATGATACATTTCTTGTGTATATGCTATTCCACCATCTTTTGAATAATTTATTAAATAATTTTTGGCTACTTCAAGTTCCTTATATAAATTTTCAAATTCAAATTTATCATATAACGTTATAGTATCTATAATTTTATCAAAATCAACTTTAATCTCATAAACTTTTTCCAATTGTGATAACTTTTTATATTTTTCAAAATATTCATTAGTTTTAGGATTTTTATAACAAATTTCTATAATTATGTAAGTTCCTTTATCTGTTTTTAAAACTATATCAGGAATATAAGTTCCTTTTAATAGATGTACTTCTGTTCTTGACGCAACTATATGATATTTTTCAAATTCTTTTAAGATTGAAAAATATTCTTTCCAATACCTATGAATAAGACTTTCTCCTTTATCTCCACAATCTTTTGATAGATGATAAAAATGTTTAATTTTAATTGTACCATTTCTAACTCTTAATACACTTCCACAATTTCCACAATAATAATCTGTTTTAACTAAAGCATTTTTTATATGAATAATTTCATTGTTTGAATTTAATGCAAACATCTTTACCTCCTTAATTTTTGACTGCAAAATAATTAATTTAAATTCACACAATATTTAGTATCATTATAATATTTTTTATACTTAACTCTTTGAAAAATTCTTTTGTTTGTAAAATCAAACATATTATCTATTTAAACACCTTCGTCATATTTTTTTAATCCTCTTTTACTCTAAACTCATCTAATAGCTTCCCATCAAAAGTTTTCCATTCAGTCCATCCATTAGCACTTCTACCTAAAACCACCCTTGCTGCTGTACTAGGAGATGAAAATAGATAGTCCTTTTCAAAAATATATTTATTATCCTCTTCCTTTAATATATTCAAATCTAGTAACTTTTCTATAATTTTTATATTCTTTACTCCGATACCTGCAGTTTGCTCCTTACTTGCTGTACTACCTTTTAAAACTAAAAAACTATTGTTTTTCAACTTTCCACTTCCTGAAGATCTAGGTCCTTTAGTAAAAAAGATTAAATCTTTTGCATCTACTGCAGCTTCTAAAAATGGTCTATGCCATATATTTAAAATATCTTCAAAAATATTTTCAAACCTTTCATCTAACTTCAAGATATTCCATTTTTCTTGTTGTCCTAACCATTTATTTAAATAAAGCTTACTATTTTTGTGGCCATGTTGCTCGTTATCTCTTTTATCTAAAAATGATTTATTTCCTAAATTAGAATTACTTCCTGTTAATGTTAGATTAGATATTGTATCTTTTAGTGAATTCATCTGTTCAAACTCTTCATTGCTAAAATTTTCATGCCACCCTTTTCCAGGATTTTGAGGAAAAATATGCTCTATAGTTATTTTTTCATTTTCAAAATCAATAAGTTCGTTATGATAGTAATTTTCTAGTCTTTCAAAAACATAGTTTATTTTATTTCTATCTTTATATACTGGCTTTACTTTTAATTGATATTTTAGCTCTTCACCTAAAGGAAAATTTTGTTTTATTATTATATCTGCAAATGAATTATAATAGTTGTTCTTATCAATTTTGGAATATAAACTCATAAATATTTTATTTAATGCATTAGATGGTTCTCCTGTAATATATCTTCTCCAAATATAACTTTCTAATAAGTCCACTATTTTAATCAACTCATCTTTAGAAACTGTTTTTTCTCTATAATCTTTTAGTATTCCCATTAAAAAAGGATTTAAAACTGTTTGATCTAGTGCTTTTAAATATTTTAATTTCTTTCTAACATCTTTATCTTTCTCTTCAATTGGTTTTAAAATAAGTGCATAGCATTCAGAATATTCCTTTATCTCTTTTAATATACAACTATCTTTTAAATAAAACTCTTTAAAGACCTCAAATACCTTTGATTTATTGGGTATCTTATTATTTTTTAATGTTAAATAGTCTCTTATAAAATCGGAAACATATGAGTTTAATTTTGAACCATCTGAAATTTTACAACTATTTTCAATAGGAACCCAAATTTCTTTATATATTTTATTTTGTTCACTTCTTTCTAAATCCATTAAAATATAGTTTCTTATTAAATCACTTTGAGAAAGATCTAATCCTGTAGAGTTTAAACTTTCAAAAATCTTTTGTGGATCATCTTTTCCTTTTTCAAGAGCTATATCTACATAAATTAATTTTTCAATTCCTACAATAATTTCTTTTAACTCATCTTCTGACAAATCTTTTAAACTTTCAAGAAAAAATCTATAGTTTTTAACCATATTTCTATCTCTAAATTCTTCCACCTTACTGCTATTTTCATTTATTATATTCTCTAGTAAAATTAAATTATCCTCTGGTGGAATTAATTTAAATTTAATATCTCTTTCAATATACTCATCAATAATATATCTATTATAAGTTCTATTAAACATTGCCACACTATTAATTTTTTTAAAAGAATGGCATATTGCTAAAAATAGAAGTGTTAATGTTGTCATTCTTTGTTGTCCATCTATAATATTAAGCTCTTTTACACCTAAAGCATAAACTCCTTCATGAATATACACAATGCTTCCCACAAAATGAGAAATTATATCTTTATTTTTAGCTAGAGTTACTATGTCATCTAATAATATTTTGCATTGTTTTTCTTCCCAATTATAATTTCTTTGATAAACTGGAATTGTAAATTGTGTATTTGCCTCTGAAAATAAATCAATTATCTTCCTTTGTTTTGCCTCCATTATTATTCCCCCAAATTTTATAGTAGCCTCCTACTCATTTTCTTCTAACCTCTCTTTTCTCCACTCATAATCTGGCATATGAGTCAACAAGTAGTTATAGAATCTTTTGCCATGATTTGGATACTTTAAATGTGCAAGTTCATGTAAAATAACATACTCAATACAGTATTTAGATTTTTCAATTAATTTTGTATTTAAGTTAATCTTTCTTTTTTCATAGTTACAAGATCCCCAACGAGTCCTCATATCTCTTATTCCAACTTTATCCAAAGATAAATTAAGTGTTTTTACATATTTTTGAACTATCTCATTAAAAATAATCTCACATCTTTTTCTATACCATGTCTCTAAAAGCAGTTTTTTACAATCTCTGTCTTCTATTTTTTCAGTATGAATATATATATATCCTCGATAAAACGTAACTTTTTCCTCTTTAGAATCCATAACTTTTAACCTATAACTACGTCCAAGATACCTAATGCTATCACCACTTATATAATTTTTTTCTTTAGCTACCACAAAGTTTTTTTTAAAAAATTCCAATTGTTCCTTTATCCAACCTTCTCTTTTTACCAAGAGTTTTTCAATATATTCATCACTAGTTTCTAAAGGCACAGTCAATACTATCTCTCCCGTAGGTCTAACCTTTATATTCGGATTTTTTATAACTTTTCTAATAATTTTAATATCCATATTTATCCTTTTTTTCCTAATCTACTCTTACCAATAGACATAATTATCTCTGCAGATTCCTCTATTTCAAACTTCACATTTTCAGAATTCTGTAACTCCCAAAGTTTGTCTTCAATTTCAAGTTCAATCTCATTATGTACATCAACATTTGTTTCCCAATCTGGCTTTTTAGATTTTTTTAAAAGTAACTCAGTACATTCCACTACAAACTCTACTAACTTTTCTTTATTGTTTAAACTCTCTAAAAAAACTTCTCCAACATTATCATATAACGCTTTTCCTAAACCAGAGTTTTTTAACTCTTCAGGATAAGAGTTTTGTAAAGAACTTTCCTCATTAGCTAATAACGTTCTAATCTCTTTAATACTACTTAGATATTCATCTTCTGAAATTCTTTTATTTTTATACTCTTCTAAAATTTTATTTATCTTTTGAACTAAAGAGTCATAAAAAACAGGGTTATCCTCTCTTTTTTCCACAATAGTTTTTGTTAGTGCATTTCTTATAGTATCAGCTTTTGCTCTACTTCCGCCTAAACGAGACACCTCTTTATCAAAATCCTCATGAAATATATTCATTAATTTTGTTAGCTGGTTAGTTTCTCCAGAGCTTATATAAGTATCTAGAAGTTTTTGCATCTGCCCTTCGTACTCTCCAAAATCTATATCTTCATAATAACGTAATCTTACAGCTTTTCTAAGTTTATTATAAAAAGCTGCATCTTTTTTATATTTTGTCATCTCTTCATCTGAAATTATCTCATAAGTTTTTTCACTACCCATTACAAGTTTTAAAGATTTTGAGAACTCTTTAAATAAAAGATAGAATTTTTCTCTAAGCTTTTCATCTTCTAAAAAAACACAAAAATCTTCAAAATCTTTATTTTTTACAGATTTAAACAGATCTGTTAAATGAGAATAGTTTGTTTTTATTTTAGCTATTTCATTTTTTATATCAATCACAGTTCCAATTAAATCATCCTCATCAAAACCATCTAAACTTGTATAACTAGTTAAAGCTTGGTCTAAGTTACCTAAAAGCCCTCTATAATCTAAAACGTAACCAAACTCTTTTCCTGTTGCTAATCTATTAACTCTAGCTATTGCTTGCAGAAGCTTATGCTCCTTCATCTGTTTATCTATATATAGTACTGCTGCTTTGGGTGCATCAAATCCTGTTATTAGTTTATCAGCTACTATAAGTATATCAATCTCATCACCATTTAAAAATTCATCAATTGCCCAGCTTTCGTAAGCCTCATATGAGCCAAACTCTTTTACCTTTTCTGCAATTTTTTTAGCTACATAATTTTTATTTTCACCATCCACAACTTCATGACCTTCTCTAGTATCCTCTTTAGATAAGATAAAAGCAGTTTTTACATCTCCATACTCTTCAAAGATCTCATGATATTTTACTGCTGGATATTTTCTTTCTGCAATTATCATCCCTTTAAATCCTGTATTCTTAAAGTTATTTTTGAAATGCTCATTTATATCCATAGCTATAACTTCAAGCCTTTTTTCACTACTAGCTACCTTCTGAAATCTAGCCCATTTTTCCTCTAAAGATTTCTTTTGCTCTTCGTTTAACCCTTTACATATCAGTTCAAACTTTCTTTCCATCCCTTTTTCATCATTTATCCATTGATCTACAAGTCTTCCCTCATAAAGAAGAGGTAAAACAGCTTTATCCTTTACAGCTTCATCTATTTTATAAGCATGAATTAAGCCACCAAATTTTTGAAATGAACTTTTTTCACTTTTTAAAAGTGGTGTTCCAGTAAATCCTAAATAACATCCTTTTGGGAAAACTTTTTTCATAGCAGCATGTAAATCACTACTTTGACTTCTATGTGCCTCATCAACTAACAAAAATACATTATTATCTTTTATCTCTTCTTTCTCTCTTCTAACAGTGACAAACTTATTTATAATTGTTGTTATCATAGTTTTACCCTGCTTTATCTTTAAAAGTAAATCTCTTCCACTTTCAGCATTTGAGACATCACCAAAATCACAATGAGCAAAAGTTTTACTAATCTGTTTATCTAACTCTTTTCTATCTGTTACAACAACTATTTTAGCTCCACTTACCTCTCTTTTTATAGCCATAGCTAACATAACCATAGTTAAGGATTTTCCGCTACCTTGAGTATGCCAGATAAGCCCGCCACCTCTTTTATTTTCATTGTCAAATGTTTTTATCTTTTTTAGTATCTCTTTTATAGCAAAATACTGTTGATATCTTGCTACCTTTTTTACATTTTTATCATAAATGATATAGTTTCTAATTATTTCCAAGAATCTATTTTTCTCAAAAAATGAAAACACTCCTTTATCAATCTCCGTAATCGATCTATTTCCAACTGGAGGAACTTCGAATTTTTTATCCTCCTCTTTCCAAATAGACCAAAACTTTTCTGGTGTTTCAGTAGTTCCATATCTATATGAGCTTGCATTTCCAGCCAAAAGAATTTGAGAGTATTTAAATAGGTCTGGTATTTCATCTTTTCCTTGGTTTCTTATCATTTGAGATATACCCTCTTTAATACTAACTAAGGCACTCTTTAGTTCAATTACTCCCAAAGGGATTCCATTTACAAAAAGAACAAGATCAGGTCTTCTAGTTTTTTCTCTTTCATCCTGATTTACCCTTTGAACTATAAACTCCTCAGTTACATGAAAAACATTATTTTCAATATTTTTAAAGTCTATGTATTTCATACTAAAAGATTGCCCTACTCCAGTTTGCTCCTCCTCTTTAAATGATTCCCCTAAATTTAAACTTCTATGGATATTTTCATTTATAATAACCTTAGAGTCACCATCTATTGATTCAATCTTATCTATAGCTGAATTAATATTTCTTTCTGAAAATTTAAACTCTTCACCTCTATATATAAATGTATTTATTCTACTCAAACTTTCTTTTAAAATTTTCTTTAAAATAATATCCTTTTCTCTATCTTTATATTTATTTATATCTTCAGGAGATATATAAGTATATCCCATATTTTTTAAAAGATTTATAACATCCTTTTGTGTTTTTATCTCTCTAGTATCCATAATGCCCCCTTAGACTTTTTTAAGCCTTAACTAATCTAATATACATGTTAATTATACTCCATTACTCTACTCTTTTCAATTTTTTCAAAATAAAAAGAGTACTAGTTAGTACCCTTAATAACAATTATATTTTATTGCTTATTTTAAATATTATATATTTTCTTTATTGTGAGCTATAAAAAAATCATCTGTATTTACCAAACAATCTTTTCCAATTTTTCTATTTAAAATGCTTAAAACTATTTTTACATTGTCACTATTACTTATATTCCAAGCATCATTATTAACAGTCAATCCAAGGTCTTTTGTTATATTTAATTCCATTAATTTGGTCATATCAATATCTTCATATTTTCTTAATTTATCAACTTTATAAAGCTCTTTACAATGAGATTTATTTGAAAGAACTTTATTTAAAATACAAGGTAAATTAAAAATTCTATCATGCCTAAAATTAGTTATAACATTTTGAGCATAATTTTTATACATCTCTGAGAACTCAAAAATAACTTCAAATCCCTTCTCTTTTGTAACAAGGAATTTCTCATCTTCTTCAAGAGCAAAAGCCACATCAGCTTCTGGAATAGTAAAATATGGAATATCTAATTCTTCATATTTACCATTCTTAGATAGGCAGATTTTTGTCTTTTTAAATACTAAGCTTCTAGTAAAATCAATAAATAAATGAATTTTTTTAGGTTTATCATTAACTAAATACTCAAACTCTATAATAAACGCTTTTAAATTTTTTGCATCAGTATTTTGTAATACTGCTAAATCATCTATAACAGTTCTGCAATTAAGTATTTTAGTTTTTATTTCTTCGTATTTAAGCACATCATTAATTGGTATGTAATAATAATTTTTTAAATTATTTTCTAAATTTAACTCTTCTACTTCGTCATTATCGCCTAATTTTTTAATCAACTTAATAATTGCATTTCTTGCAATCTCTTTTAAATCAGCTTTTATATTAACTCTTTTTACAAAATCCTGATTATTTTCTTTTAACCAAACTTTAAGACATTGAGTCGTTTGATCTTCCGATATTTTATCAATTAATAAATTTAAATAAGCTATATTCAATGTTTTCCTCCTCGTTCTAAATAAAAAATATTACTACTAATTTCCAATAATTTTATATTTGTATTTTTCTCAATTAAAGCATTTTTTAATTTTGATATAATATATATACTTTGCTCTAAATTATTTCTAATTACTTTAGCTTTATATATATGATATCCTAAAATTCTAATAACTGGATTTAGAGTAATTAATGAGTTACTTGTTATATAAAAAGAAGCTATAACAATAAATAAAATAAGTTGAATTAATTTTGAAATATCACCACCAATAGATAATGAAGGTATTATGTATGTAAATAAATACCCTAAAATATCCGAATCATTATCTTCTGTTTCAATTATTTTATAATACTCAATATTTGTATCTTTTTCTCCTGGTTTTATAGCTTTAAAAAATAGAAAAATACACACCAAAGAAATTAAAATTAAACTAATTAATATAAATATAGGAATATTCCATGAAATTAATGGATAAGAAATTGAATATTTATAAATATTAGATGTCTTTAAAATTAAATCTCCTTTTAAATCTTCATTTAATCCATATTTAATTATCAAAAGAATCCAAAGAGGACAATAGGATGTTAAAAAAGCTAAAATCTTAACAATATTATTTAATTCCATATAAGTCCTCCTTTGCTTTGATTTAAACCCTTACCTCTCCAGTAAGAAGTTTTTGCATTAATCCTTTTTTCTGCTCTTTAAGTTCCTCTAATTTCTTTTCTAAAACCTCTATTTTCTCATCTATTGTTGATAAGAAATTAGCTATCTTTTCTTGCTCTGGAAGAGGAGGAAATAAAAATTTAATCTCAGTCATTTGAGTGACTTTTAAACTAGGCTGAACTGCTCCCATTTGGATCTTTTTAAATTTAACATTATTTTCTTCAAATGTTAATAAATAAAATATAAATATATGGTTTTGGAACTCAAATCTTAATCCCACTATATTCTGAGCAATTATTGATTTTATTGTTTCATCATATATTGAACACAACCCCGTTGCTCCAACTGTTGAAAACAAAATATCATTTTTTTTCAAATATTTTCTAAACCAATTATTATAAACTTCTTCACTTACATATTTCTTTATTATATTATAATCAATTTTTTTCTTTCCTATACTATTTACTTCAATCAAGGGAATGCCATTTTCTTGAAAAGGAGGTGTTTTTCCTCTATTATCAACAATAAAACTTATTGTTTCCCCTAACTTCTTCTCTTCCCATTCAGAATAATCATTTCCATTTTCGTCTTTAAATCTTAACTTTTGGCTAAAGATTTTTTGCATCATCCCTTTTTTAAACTCTTTTTCCTGTTCTATAAGTTCCTCTTGTTTTTCAATTGCCTCATCCCAAGTCATAAGAATTTGAGCTATTTTTTCTTGCTCTTCTTTTGGAGGAATTGGAATTAAAACACCTTCTAAAATTTCTTGACTTACATTATATCTTGTACTTCCCCCAGCTTTTGAAGTTATTTGATTTCTTACAGCAGAATTTTTTAAAACTTTATTTAGAAATATTGGAAAGTAATCACTTATTTTCTTTCCTCTTATAACAAATCCACCAAAAGTTACATTAGGATTATTATCAAGATAAACGCTTGCAGTTCCTACTTCTTCTCTTGTCTCGGAGCTTCTTTGAAATAAAATATCACCATAATTAACATCATATTTATCTAAAGTTTCTTGATTAATGTTCACTTTCCCCACTACTTTATCAAAAGTTATATATTCATTATTTAAAATATCTAAAACATTGATAAATTTAATTCCTGAACCATATTGTTCTTTTGAAGCGTTAATTCCATTTTTAAATTCTAATAACTCTCCTAACCTTTTCACATCCCAATCTCTTGGTAGTATTCCTATTGGAGTTTCTTTGTATCCTGGCTTAATCTCTTTCATTGTTATCACCTTCTAGGTTAAGCTCTTTTAAAAAGGCTTTCATCTTTTCCTCTAAAGTTGTTAGTTCTTTGTTTAACTCCTCTATTTTCCCTTGAACTTTAGGAACATCAATAGCTTCCTCCTCTTCAAAAGTATCAACATATCTAGGGATATTTAAATTGTAATCATTTTCTTGAATTTCATCTAAAGTAGCTATGTGTGAGTATTTTTCAATAACTTTTCTCTCTCTATAAGTATCTATAATTTTATCAATATTTTCCTTTGTTAGCTTATTTTGGTTTTTCCCTTGTAAAAACTCATTACTTGCATCTATAAATAATATATCGTTAGTTGCTTTATTTTTTTTGAAAACTAAAATACAAGCTGGGATAGATACGCCAAAGAATAAATTTGAAGGTAACCCTATTACAGCATCTAAAAGATTCTCCTCTATAAATCCTTTTCTTATCTTTCCTTCACTAGCTCCTCTAAATAGTACTCCTAGTGGCAATACTACAGCTACCCTACCATTTTCATTCATTGATGCCACCATGTGTTGTACAAAAGCATAATCTCCTTTAGACTTTGGAGGTAGTCCATAACTAAATCTACCAAATTTATCATGTTCAGCTTCTTCATATCCCCATTTATCTAAAGAGAATGGCGGATTAGCTACAATTACATCAAATTTCATTATATGGTCATTTTCAACATGTAGTGGATTTCTTATAGTATCTCCCCATTCAATTTTAGCGTCATTTATATTGTGTAGAAACATATTCATTTTAGCTAGTGATTCAGTTGCACCATTTTTTTCTTGACCATATACAGCAAAGTTTGTATTTCCAACCTCTTTAGAAGCCTTTATTAAAAGAGAACCAGAACCACATGTTGGATCATATATTCTATCCCCCTCTTTAGGGTTTACAAGTTTAGCTACAACTGTTGATACCTCTGAAGGAGTAAAAAACTCTCCACCTTTTTTTCCAGAGTCATCTGCAAACATAGCAATTAAATATTCATAAGCATCACCAATAACGTCATTTCCCTTTAATTTAGATGGTCTTAAATCCAAATCTGGATTGTTAAAATCCTCTAATAATGTTCTTAAAAGTGTATTTCTCTCTTTTGTTTTTCCTAAATTAGCTTCTGAGTTAAAGTCAATATTTTTAAATACACCAGATAATTTTCTAAAGTTATCATCCTCTATCTTTAAAAGGGCTCTATTTATTATCTCACCAATATTGTCCTCATCTTTTTGTGAGTATAGCTTATCAAAGCTACACTCCTCATCTAATATGAAAACTCCTTTTTCCAAAGCTCTTTTAATTCTTTCCTCATTACCATTGTATTTAGCTTTTAACTCCTCTACCTTCTCTTTGTGAGAATCTGATAGATATTTAACAAATAACATTGTTAAAATATAATCCTTATATTGGCTTGAGTTTAAAGTTCCTCTAAATGTATCACATGCTTTCCATACTATTCCATTAATTGTTAATTGATCTGTCATTTTTTCTCCTTGTATCACTTCTTTTTCTAAATATATAATATCACAAAATTATTAGAATTTTTTCTATTTTTTATAAAATATTATCTAATAACTTTTAAGGTAATGGTATTAATAAAAAAACAAGAGCTTTTTAAACTCCTGTTTTCACTGGATTTAATACTGCATATTCTATATAAAATATACCTTTATTCTAAAATTTCTAATTCTTTCTAAAGTTTTATCCCTTTTTCAAAATTATATTAAGCCATCTTTCTTTTTCTCTTCCAGGCCTAACATCTCCAGTTTCAAAAGTTTCATAGCAACAAAACTCTAAATCTTTTATTAAATCTAAAAATTTATCCTTTGTAAAACAAGTAAAACTTCTTCCATCTTTCTCATAGTTACTTTCTCCATATTTAAACGATGCATATATAACTCCATCTTTCTTTAAAGCTTTATGACATCTTTTCAATGTTTCTAAAACCTCATCCTCTCTCAGATGAAGTAATGAAGCACAAGCCCAGATTCCTATAAATCTATCTTGGAAATCTAAATCTTTCATATCCGCCACAATAACCTTTTGTCCAATAAATTCACTAGCTTTCTCAGCTAGAACTGGTGATAGATCTAAAGCTGTAACTGTAAATCCTTCATCTAAAAAGTGCTTAGCATCCCTTCCACTTCCGCAACCTAAATCAAGAATTCCTCCTGTTTTTTCTGAAAGTTTCTCTTCAAAAATCTTATAAGTAGCACTCATATCTGCATTTACTGTGTTGTTAAAAAAATCATCTGCATTATCATTATAAAATTTTACTGACATTTACCCCTCCAAATACTATATTTTACACTTTCTATAAAACACTACACTTTAAACAAATACCTATTTTTTAAGTCATAAAGTTAACTTTTTCCTCTTTTATAAGTATTTTTATATAAATTAAAGTTAAAATATGTTGTTTTACTACTTTTTTGACAAAAGTTCATTTTTTTGACTCTCTAATTTCAGTTTTAACCTTTTTGCTAATTTCTACTCTATAAAGATGAGCACCCATATAAAATCGATTGAAACTGCACAAAACCGATTTTAAGGGTGCTCTAATCTTTTGTATTACACTTTGTCTACTTAGAGCTTGATCTCTCTATTTCTTAACTCTCTTTAAGATTCTATCTTTTAAATCAAAGTCTTTCTCTATCTTCTTATTAGTAAGTCTTTCTAAAGCAGATAGATTTCCATAACGACAAATATCGTTCATTTCATCTTCTGTTAGAGAACTCGTTGTCTTTGACATCAACTCTTGAAAACGTCTTTTATTAGATATAAATTCCTCTATACAACTTTCCTCTTTCGTAGAGAAAAGATTATAAAAATCACTGACATAATCTTCTGGAATCACATATGGATTTTCATTTGGAATAAACATAATTTTCATATTTGAACCTCTTGTCACATGGTGAAGAGTATTCTCTGGCGATTCCCATACAGCAAAAGCTTGCTTTTCAAAAAGAATATCTGACTCTAAAATCGATACTCCATATACAATTTTTCCACCATGTAAGTCTATATATTTTGCAACAGTTTCAAAAGAATCATTAATATTGTATTTTCTTATCTGTATGTTATGATCTAATTTTCTTGTTAAAAAAACATAACTTTTAGAATAGATAAATTGCTCTAATTCATTGTAAATAATTTCTGGACAGTTTAATTTTGAGTGAGATTTCATTGGTACCTCCAAAAAAATCAAATATTTTTTGATTTTACTTATATTATACCTCGTATAAGAAACATTTACAACAAATGATTGAATTTAAAACTTTTTTAACATAAACTCTTCTTTGAATCCATTTTAGTTGCCAAGTATAAAAATGGAGTATCCATAGCTGCAACTATCCATTTTAATATATATGTACTCAAAAATATCTCAAACATAACTTCAAAAGAGAAAATCCCAGTAAAGGCTAAAGTTGTAAATAAAATATTATCTACTAACTGACTTACCATAGTACTTCCATTATTTCTAATCCATAGATGCTTTGGAAACTTCTCTTTTAAAATCTTATATAGATATATATCCACATGCTGAGATATTGCATAAGATACTAATCCCACTATCATAAATCTTGGGAACAATCCAAAAATCGATTTTAAATTAGTATGCATCTCTAGTCCATCAGCTTCTGGAGTAAACATAAGTGCAAAATTTATCATAAATGCTATAACTATATTGGTAAAAAATCCTATCCATATAGCTTTCTTAGCCTCTTTTTCCCCATACTTTTCAGAAAGTATATCTGTAACTAAAAATGCACTAGCATAAGGTATATTTCCTAATGAAGCATGTAAACCAAAAAGTTTAACTAAAACCATTACCTCAACACTTGCTATAAACATAGATATTGGAATCCAAATAAAAAGTCCCGTTTTTCCAAAACATTTATAAGCACCTAAAACAATAATAAAACTTAAAAATAGTTTTATTATCCATAACATCTCATTTTGTAATAACATTCCATTCATCATCATATTAATACCCCTTTAACACTATTTCATTATCTTTTTTATTTTCAGGAAAAACTCTGTGAAAGAAAAGCTCAAAGAATCTTTTCTCATCTACCTCTGTATTTATAAATACATTTGGTGTTTTTCTATAAAAATCTCCAATATCTATTAGTGTTTGCCCAATGGCTCTTCCATTTTCAACACACTCTAAATGAGTTAAAACTCCACTACATAGACTTGGTTCTATAAAATAAGCTACTGCTAAAGGATCGTTTATCACACAACCTAAAGTTCTTTCTTGCATCCAATGAAAATCAACATAAAATCCTGTTATATTGTAAATAAAATCAGCTATTTCATTTTTCATCTGCTTTAAATACTCTCTATAGTTTGGTGTTAAAACTATTTTTCTAGTTACATCTAGTGGAATAAGCTCTATTGGCTTATCTACATTTTCAAAAACAATATTTACTGATTCTGGATCTACCCAGTAGTTAAATTCAGCTACTTGAGAACAGTTCCCATTAGTTCTAAAAGCACCTCCCATAGAAACAATTCTTTCAGCTCTTTTTAAAATCTCTTTTTCCCTCTCCACAGCCTTTGCTAAATTGGTCATTGGACCTAATGCTATTATAGATACATCCTCATTCTCTTTTAAAGTTTTAATAAGATAATCCACAGCTCCTAATTTAATAGCATCTTTTGGAATGATAACTTCTGGTAAAACATCCCCAACTCCATCATCTCCATGAGTATCTTGAGCTGTTACTAAATCTCTTTTAATTGGATTATTATCTCCTACGTAAATAGGAATATCCTCTCTTTTTAGTAACTTTAAAACTCGATAAGCATTAACTCCTCCAATTTCCACTGGAACATTTCCAGCACAAATAGTAATTCCAATAACATCTAGCTCTGGTGATTTCAGTGCTAAAATCAGCGCCAGTGAATCATCAATTCCTGGATCACAATCAATAATTATTCTTTTCATAACCTCTCCCTTTCTGGGATCCACACAAACAAAAAAGGCTAGAATAAACCTAGCCCCTTGCTGGTTTTTTTTACAGATGGATCTCCCAAACATCTTTTTTTATAAATTTAATTCTTAAAGAGTATATCATCTCTTTTATATTTTTTCAACTAAATATGACTATAGCTTTATAATATAAAACTTTACTCCATTTATTACAATTGCATCCTCTTTTTTCTTTCCAATCTTATCAAACTTACTGTGAGTGTATCTTCTCACTAATTTAGCTGGATAATCTTTTGAAGTTTTAATAGATATTAACTCAATTGTACTTAAAAGTTCCACTCTATCACTTGAAACTAAATAGTCATCTGCACCATAAGAAAATAAAACTCCTTTATAATAACCATCTGGTTTTATCATCTTAAAGTTAAAATTCTTTCCTGTTTGTTTTACTATGTACTGCCCTAAAGCAGATATTTTTTCTTTCATCTTTACCTCTTTTATATTGTTATTCTACTTTTATCTTTAAAAGCATTTTTTTATGTCCTGATCCACATGGAATTGTACACTTCCCTGTATATTCTCCAACTTTAGTAGGAGTTATTTCCACTGAAGCTGGTTTTCCTGGAGCTGCTTCTAAATTAAATCCTAACTCCTTTGATCCTAATCCATGATCTCCATCTTTACTCACTAAAGTCAATTTTACAGGTTCATCTTTTTTTAAAACAATCTCTTTTGGTTCATATCCCCAGTCGTAAGCTACAACTTGAATCTCTTTTCCTAAAAGCGTTACTGATAAAAGTGTACATAATCCTAAAATTTTAAACATCTTCATATTTTACCTCCTAAACTTAAAATAAGTTAAAAGGTATTACCACCTAAATCTCTTTTTTCATTTTTTCGCAGAATTTTTTTGCTTTAAAACTGCTTTCGTCTATATCTAGTTCTAACTTTTTTATAGAGTTATCCTCTTCAGATAAGTGAGTTAAAATAAAATATCCTAACCCTCTATTTTGATACTTTGGACAAATAAAAAGTTTCTCAACTTTAAATGTTCCCTCTTCATTTTGTGCTTTTAAAAATATAGCTCCTATTATCTCATTTTCTAAAAGCAAAACTTTCCCTATGCTGTTTTCAACAATATTTTTAAAATCCTCATAATTCTCTTTTTTTAAGCTTTTTCTAAATGCATTTCTATTTATATTCCAAAGAGTATTGCAATCACCTGCTTTAAAATCTTTAACCTCTACCATTCTTACCTCCTCTAAACATTCTTTAGTTCCCTTTCAGGTTTTCCAAAATAATATCCTTGCCCGTAACTAACTCCTATCTCTTTTAAAAATTCAAACTGTTCTCTCTCCTCAATTCCTTCTGCTACAACTTTAAGTTTTAAACTTTTTATCATATTTGTTAGCCCTAAATAAACATTTTTTCCTCTTTCACTTTCCTCATTAATACTAGAAATTAATGATTTATCAAACTTAACAACATCTATTGGTAAAGTTGTTAATAAACCTACTGTAGAATATCCTGCTGTAAAATCATCAATTGAAAGATATATTCCATTCTCTCTAAATTTATTTAATTTTACTACTACATCTTCTGCATCATTTAAAAATGTACTTTCTGTTATCTCTATCTCTAAGTTTTTTCCACTTAAAGAATACTTTTTTAAAATATCTAATATAACTTCTACTACATCTTTTCTTTTTAAAGTTTCTATTGACATATTAAAAGACATTCTAAAATTTTTATCCACGATATTATCTCTAAGAAGTTGTTTTGTCTTTTTCACCGCTTCTTCTGCTATTTTATAATCAACTTTATAAATTAATCCTAAATTTTCTGCTATTGGAATAAATTCATCTGGATAAATTTCTCCTAAAAGATTGTTATTCCACCTTGTTAAAGCTTCCGCTCCTATAATTTTTCCATCTTTTAATGCATACTTTTTTTGAAACACTGGATAAAACTCTATATTTATTGACTTACTAATTAAATTTTCGATTATTTTTTTTCTTTTTTTACTCTTTATAAAATTATATGTTGCTTCTTGTGACCAGTTTTCTCTACCCTTTTTTGCTGAATACATAGCTAAATCTGCATATTTAAAAGCATATTCCATTGAGTTCTTCTCTTTTTTTAAATAGTATCCTAAACTAAAAGATATATTATACTTTTTCATTAAATTAGAGCTTTTAAAAAGAGTTTCTAACTTCTTTATTTTGTATTTTATATTTGCTGAATAACAAGAAAATATATAAAATTCATCTCCTGATATTCTAAATATATAGTCATTTTTAAAAACCTCTTTTAATAGTTTTCCAGCTTCAATTAATACTTGATCTCCATAATCATGTCCATGTGTATCATTTAATAATTTAAAATTATTTAAATCCATAAGAAGAGTACATCCAGTTATACTATTGTTATTTTTACAAAACTCATTATAAACTCTTCTACTATATAAACCTGTTAATTCATCTTTTAATAGCTCTCTATTTTTTCTTTTATGCATAAAAACTTTAAAGCTTTGATATAATGCTAAACCTAATAATAATATACAACTCAACGTTACCAAAATAACTAAGTTTTTATGTTTTTCTTGCTCTGTTATAATCTCTTTTCTTTTATTCAACTCTGAATTTTTGAGAATATCTTTTAAATCTACCATCTCTAGTATAGCCTTATTTAAAATATCCCTCAATACTATATTATTTTTATTTAAAGCTAAGTTTATTGGTACATTTTCTAATATTCTTATATTATATTTTTTCTTATCATAAATGTCTGAGTTTAATGATAAGACTGTAGTTAACTTATTGTTCTTTAAATCTGATAACATTTCATCTCTATTTGAATAGATCTTTATGTTATCTTTAAAAAAATATTCCTTTGCTACAGTTTCTTCTATTGAATTTTTTATAACTCCAACTTTTCTCTTACTTGATAAATTTTTCAGAACCTCTATCTGATATACATTTAAATCATAAATTTTTTTAGTGAATATAAACTTTTCTTCTCTTTCAGGAGTTCTAGAAAGAGTTAATATATCAATTTTACCATTATTAAAATCTTCATAAATAGTTGTCCATTCGATTTTTTTCGTTTTTTCTTCTTGTTTTATATTAATACTCAACTTCTTAAATAAACAATCTAATAACCCTGGAAGAACTCCTACAAATTTTTTATCTTTTACAGAATCGCTACTCACATTTTCAATATTTCCGTATGATATTTTTAAAGGTTTCATATTTTGGATATACTCTTTTTCTTCATCTGTTAATGATTTTAAAAATTTATCTTTAAACATAAACTCTTTACGCTTTTTCAACCAATTTTCCATCTTTTTACTATATTTTTCTTCCAAAGCATTATTAATTATATAATTTAAATCTTTATAACTTTTATTAACTCCAATTGAAGTTTCTGGTAATCTACTTATACTTAGTTTATTTGATTCTCCTATTGTATTTAAATTAGTATCTGCAAAATAATCTAATTTTTTTAGATTTACATCATCCACTTTTATTATTTTCATTTGCAATTCATTTTTCATTTTATATCTTTCTAAAAATTTCTCATAGATAGTATTTTTAGTTACATAGACTTTTTTTTCATTTAAATCTTCAGCTGTATTTAATTTTTTATCTCTCGATACAATAACTAGCTCTTCAGCTAAAATTTTATTTGAAAAAACTGCAAATTTTTCTCTTTCATTTGTTTTAGTTAAAAAATTTATAATATCAATTTCACCTTTTTGGAATTCATTGTATATTATATCCCAATTATCTTTTTTTATAACTATATTAAGTTGTAAATAATCTTTTAATAATTCTTCTATAATATCATTTAATGATTGATTTTCTATTTTATCATCAGCAAAATAATTATTTTTTATTCCTAATACCAATTGTTTTTCTCTTATTTTTTCTAAGTATTTTTTTTCTTTATCATTTTTAGGAACATATACATCCATTGAAATTATAAATTTAAAACTTAAAAAGAAAACTAAAAGTATCCTTTTTATACTCATTATCCCCCCTTAAAAAATTATAACCTACAATATCTTTTCCAAAAACTTTTCCATTTCTTCTTTTATTTCTGAAATAGAAAAGAATCTTATTTTTTTTAAAACTTCTAATCCATCATAATAGATAATTAAAACAGGCGTTACAAAAACTAAAAATTCTCCTGTCACTTCAGGATTCTTTTTTATATCTATTGGAAAAAATTTAGAATTTTTATATTCTTTAGAAAGCTCCTCTAACCTAGGGAGCATGATACCATCAACTCAACAACTTTTCGTTTCATCATAGATATATACAAATCCAAATTTCTCATTTTTCATATCTTTATAGTTCATATTCCCCTCCCCATAAATGAATTAATAACTTTTTCTTTCAATTATATCTTGATTTCCATTTTTTTTCTAGGAAAAACTAAAAATTCTTTTCTATTTTTTATTTTTTGGTTTTACTTGTCTTTTACCTGTTTTTTATTTTACCTTTACACTCATGCTTTATAATATTATTAAATTTAAAAATGGGGTGATTTTATGACATTTAATAAAAAAATATTGGGTTCATTGGTTTTAGCAACACTTTTAACTAGTTGTGGTTCTTCTGAAAAACCTGTATCTAAAGACAATAAAACAAAGGAGATTACAGTTTATACTGCTTTAGAAAACGAACAAATTCCTGAGTATCTTCAATCTTTTAAAGAGCAATACCCTAACATAAAACTTAATATTGTTAGAGAATCAACAGGTGTTATCGTTTCAAGAGTTTTAGCTGAAAAAGATAATCCGCAAGCTGATGTTATCTGGGGGACTGCTGCTACTGGCCTTTTAGTTTTAGATGAAGCTAATCTTTTAAAAGAGTATTCTCCAAAAGATATTGAAAAAATAAATCCAAAATTTAAAGATAACACAGGTAAAGATCCTAAATGGGTTGGAAACAATGCTTGGATGACAGCTATTTCAGTTAATACTATTGAAATGAAAAAACTAGGACTAGAGGAACCTAAGAATTTCTCAGATCTTTTAAAACCTGAATATAAAGGTTTAATCTCTATGCCTAACCCAGCTTCTTCTGGAACTGGATTTCTAACAGTCTCTGCTTTAGTTCAACTTTTAGGAGAGGAAAAAGCTTGGGAATATATGGCTAGCTTAGATAATAATATGGGTGTTTATACTCACTCAGGATCTAAACCTGCTAAAACAGCTGCATCTGGAGAGTATCCAATTGGAATATCTTATGGATATCCTGGAATAAAAATAAAAAATGATGGAGCACCTATAAATGTTTATTTCCCTAGTGAAGGTTCTGGTTGGGATTCTGAAGCTAATGCTTTAATAAATAAAAAGAATATCAAAGATGAAGCTAAGGTATTTTTAGATTGGGCTATCTCAGAAGATGCTATGAAAATGTACGCTAAATCTTATGCTATTGTTTCTAGAGATATCAATGTTGCTCCACCAAAGGGATTCCCTGAAAACCCTATCACTCAACTAATTGCTAATGATTTCTCTTGGGCTGCTGCTAACAAAGAGCGTATTTTAACTACTTGGGAAACAAAATTTGGTTCTAAAACTGAGAAAAAATAATATCTTTTTTATAAAGCTACAGAGAAATCTGTAGTTTTTTATTTTTTACAAATTCTTAACCTTTGTTTTACTCTTAGTTTACTTGGTTTTAATTTGTTTTTAACTTAGATGATGTAATATATCTTTAGATGATGAAAACGAGGAGGAGTTAATGAGTTATTTAAAGATAAAAAATGTTGAAAAAACTTTTGGTAAGTTTAAAGCATTGAACAATATAAATTTTGAAATAGAAAGAGGGGAGTTTATCTGTTTTTTAGGTCCATCTGGTTGTGGTAAAACAACACTTCTTAGAATTATTGCTGGACTTGAAAATGTCGATAGTGGTGAAATTTTTTTAAAGGATGAAAACATTACAAAAAAGCATCCAGCTAAGAGAAATATGTCAATCGTTTTCCAATCTTATGCTCTTTTTCCAAATTTAACAGTTGGAGAGAATATTGCCTATGGGATGAAGAATAAAAAAATACCAAAGGATATAATTCAAAAGAAAATAGATGAGTCACTTGAGCTTGTTGGTTTAAGAGGTCAAGAGAATAAATATCCAAATGAACTTTCAGGAGGTCAGCAGCAAAGAGTTGCACTTGCTAGAGCAATCTCTTACTCGCCAGATATTCTTTTGTTAGATGAGCCTCTTTCAGCTCTTGATGCTAAAGTAAGAGAAAAACTTAGAAATGATATAAAAAATATTCAAAAAAAACTTGGAATTACAACTATAATGGTTACTCATGATCAAGAGGAAGCTCTTTCAATGTCAGATAGAATAATTGTTATGGATAATGCTAAAATTGTTCAAGTGGGAACACCTCAAGATATATATGAAAATCCAGCTAACAATTTCATTGGAGATTTTATCGGAAAAGTTAATAAGTTTGAAATCAATGGAACAAAAGTTATGGCTAGACCAGAGGATATCTCTCTTGCTGATGAGCAAACAGATAATTTCTTTATGGGAACATTGGAATCTTGGGAGTATATGGGATCGTACTATAGATTAAAAGTTAATAAAAAGAACTACATTATTGAAGTTGATATCTGTAGAAATAAAATTGCTCATATTCCACTAAAAAAAGATCAACACATATTTCTTAAAGTTGAAAGAACTTTAGGAGGAGGAGTTGAATGGAGCTAGTTTTTAAAAAAACTGAAAAACTTCTTTCAGAAAAAGTTAGAGATATTATCGTTTGGGGAATTGCAATCTTTTTCGTTGTTACTCTTCTTTTTCCACTTATCTCTTTAAGTATAAAAGCAACAGAGGACAATGCTGGAAACTTTATTGGTCTACAAAATTTTATTCAATATCTTACTAGCCCTGGAGTAGTATCTTCATTTTTCAATACAGTTAAAATAGCAACTTTAACTATGGTTATAACTTTAATTTTAGGATTTGGTTACTCTTATGGAATGGCTAGAAGTAACATAAAGGGAAAAGGTATTTTAAAATTTTTAATTCTTCTACCTATATTTGCTCCAACTATGCTACATGGTATCTCATTAGTTTACCTATTTGGAAGAATGGGAGTCATAACTACTGGATTCTTTGGTAGATTCCCTAATCTTGCAACAGATATAAATCTATACGGTTCAACTGGTATTGTAATTAGTGAAGTTATATATACTTTACCTCAAGCCTACTTAATTATCTCTATGGCACTACAAAATAGTGACTATAGACTCTATGAAGCTGCTAAAACTCTTGGAACAAGTAAAGTAAAGCAATTTTTTACAATAACTCTTCCATCTTGTAAATATGCTGTTTTTTCCACAGCTACAGTTTCTTTTATTCTTGCATTCACTGACTTTGGAGCACCTAAAGTTGTTGGTGGAAACTATAATGTTTTAGCTACAGATATTTATAAGCAAGTTATCGGACAACAAAATTTAGGAAGAGGTGCAGTTGTTAGTATCCTTCTACTTATTCCCGCAGTAATCTCATTTTTCTTTGAAAAATCTTTAGAGAAAAAACAAAGAGATACCTTTAATGCAAAATCTATGAACTATCGAATTGAAAATTCAACTGGTAGAGATATTTTCTTCTACAGTTTCTGTTGGTTTATTGGTCTTGGTATATTAGGACTTTTTATTACAGCAGGTGTCGCTTCTTTTGTTAAGATGTGGCCATATAACTTTGAACTTACTTTAAATAACTATAAATTCTTTGACTTTAATGGTGGAGCTTTCCATTTTTATAAAAACTCAATAACTATAGCAATGTTATCAGCTATATTTGGAACTATTATTGCATATCTTGGAGCATATATATGTTTAAAAACTGAGAGTTTAACTAAGCTTAGAAATGTTATTAAGTTTTTCGCAATAGTACCTTTAGCCCTTCCAGGAATGGTTTTAGGTTTAGGATATATCTTTTTCTTCAATATGAACTACATTAGAATTCCACTAATTGGTTGGGTAAATAATCCATTCAATAGTTTATACGGAACTCTTTGGATCTTAGTTCTTGTAAACATTGTTCACTTTTTCTCAGTTGCTTTTATGACAGCGTCAACATCTTTGAAAAAGTTAGATAAAGAGTTTGAAATTGTATCTCTATCTATGGGTGTTCCTTGGTATAAAACATTTTTCAATGTAACTCTACCACTTACTAAACACACTATTGGAGAGATATTCATATATTACTTTGTAAACTGTATGACTACAGTTTCAGCAGCTGTTTTCCTATATACTTCAAAAACAACTCTTGCATCTATTGCAATGGTTAATCTTGATGAAGTTGGAGATCAAGCTAAAGCAGCAGCAATGGGAATTTTAATTGTTGGAACAAATCTTTTAGTAAAAACAATTTATGAAATAATTAAAAAAAGAAATTTTGGGAGGAATAAATAATGAGAAAAGAGATTAAGGCAGTTATATTTGATTGGGCAGGTACTACAGTAGATTATGGATGTTTCGCACCACTTGATGTTTTTGTTCAAGTTTTTAAAGAGATTGGTATTGAGATTACTTATGAAGAAGCTAGAAAACCTATGGGAATGTTAAAAATAGATCACATAAAAGCACTATTAAAGATGGAAAGAATACACTCTTTATGGTTAGAAAAATTTAATAGAGATTACACTATGGAGGATATTAACTCTTTATACGAAAGATTTGAAGAAGTTTTATTCGCTTCTTTAGAAAACTTTGCTGAACCTGTTCCTGGAATGTTAGATCTTCAAAAAGAGTTAAGAGATAGAGGATTAAAAATTGGAAGTACAACTGGATATACAAAAGAGATGTTAGATATTGTTGCTCCTAAAGCTAAAGCTTTTGGATACTGTCCAGATTTTAGAATCACATCAACTGAAGTTCCTGCTGGTAGACCATATCCATATATGATTTATCAAAATATGATTACCTTAGCAATTCCAAATAGGAATTCTATTATAAAAATTGGAGATACAACTGTTGATATGAAAGAGGGTAAAAATGCTGGTGTTTGGACTGTTGGTATCTTAAAGGGTGGAAGTGAACTTGGCCTTTCACAAAAAGAGGTTGAAACTATGGACCATGCTCAGTTAAAAAAATTAATGGATGCAACTGCAAAGAGATTATACTCTGCTGGAGCTGATTATGTTGTTGAGCAAGTTGGTGATTTACCACATATAATTGATGTTATAAATACTAGAATGAATTCTGAAGAGGTTATTTAAAATGAATAAAATTACATCTGAAGGGGATGTGAATACCTCTTCAAATCGTAAAAATTGGCAAGATAAAAATATAAACTATGAAACTAGTTGTGTTCTTAGAGATGATGAAGATATCTTTCTTCATCAATCTCTTTCAACTCCTTGTTTAAATGTTTTAAAAAAATCCAAAGGTATCTATCTAGAAGATATCTCTGGAAAAATCTATATGGATTTTCATGGAAATAATGTACATCAAGTTGGATTTGGAAATGAAGATGTTAAAAATGCCATTATTAATGAAATGGAAGAACTTCCCTTTTCACCTAGAAGATATACAAATAACTCTGCTATAATTTTAGCTCAAAAGCTTTCTGATAAAACAAATGGTGTTTTAAATAAAGTTCTATTTTCACCAGGAGCAACCTCTTCTATTGGAATAGCAATGAAACTAGCTAGACTTGTAACTAAAAAAGATGGCTTTCTATCTTTTTGGGATTCTTTCCATGGAGCTTCAATAGATGCTATCTCTTTAGGAGGAACTGCTCATTTTAGAAATGGTATTGGAAGTCTTCTAACTGGGTGTGAACATCTAATCCCTTATAATAGCTATAGACCCATTTTTGATGAAGATACCTTCTTAACTATTTTAGACTATACTCTAGAAAAGCATGGAGATATTGCAGCTTTTTTTATGGAAACTATTAGAAATACTGAAGTGGAGATTCCATCATATAAACTTATGAAAGGAATAAGAGATATCTGTACTAAACACAATACTCTTTTAATTTTAGATGAGACTGCAATTGCTATGGGAAGAACTGGAAAATTCTTCGCCTTTGAACACTATGATATTGACCCGGATATTGTTGTCATTGGAAAAGGACTTGGCGGTGGAATATTTCCAATCTCTGCTCTTTTAACAAAAGATGAATTTAACATTGGTCAATATACATCTTTAGGGCACTATACTCATGAGAAATCCTCTGTTGGATGTGCTGCTGCTAATGCTGCCATAGATTTTATTGATAATAATAATATTTTAGAAAAAACATCTAATATGGAGAAATTTGTTTTAGATAGATTAAATATATTAAAAAATAAATATGAAATTATCGGTGATGTAAGAGCTATTGGGCTACTCTTTGCAATTGAACTTGTAAGAGATAGAAAAACAAAAGAAAAAGCTGAATCTGAAGCTGATAGAATTCTTTATAATTGCCTTGATTTAGGTCTTAGTTTCAAAGTTTCTAGTGGAATATTAACACTATCACCACCACTTATTATTGAAAAACATGAACTTGAAAAAGCTCTTGAAATTCTTGAAGAGAGTATAAAAATTGAAAATATAAAACTATTTGGAGGAAACAACAATGAATAACAATAACTTAACAGATAAACCATATATTCTTTTAACACCTGGACCACTTACAACATCTTCTGGAGTTAAATCAGCTATGCTTAAAGATTGGTGTACTTGGGATAACGAGTATAACTCTTTAGTTCAAGATATGAGAAAAAGAGTTTTAGATGTTGCTGAAGCTGGAGATGACTATACTATGATTCCTATGCAAGGAAGTGGAACTTTCTCTGTTGAGGCTGTTTTAACTAGTGTTGTTGGTGAGAATGAAAAAGTTTTAATTCTTTCAAACGGTGCATATGGAGATAGAATGAAAACTATTTGTGATACAGCAAAAGTTAAAAATACTATCTATAAAATTGAGCAAACTGAAACTTATGATTTATCTCACTTAGAATCTATTTTAAAGGAAGATAAAGAGATTACTCATGTTGCTGTTGTTCACTGTGAAACTACATCAGGAATTTTAAATCCAATTAAAGAGATTGGAGCAATTGTTAAAAACTACAATAAAACTTTTATAGTTGATGCTATGTCTAGTTTTGGGGGAATTCATTTTAGCATTCCTGAGTACCAAATTGATTTTTTAATTAGTTCATCTAACAAATGTATCCAAGGAGTTCCTGGTTTTGGATTTATTATAGCTAGAAAATCTGAACTTTTAAAATGTGAAGGAAAGGCTCGTTCTCACTCTTTAGATATATTTGATCAATGGAAAGTTATGGAAAGTGGAAATGGAAAATGGAGATTCACTTCTCCTACCCATGTTGTAAGAGCCTTTTATCAAGCCCTTTTAGAATTAGAAGCTGAAGGTGGAGTTAAAGCTAGAGAAAAAAGATACACAGAAAACCAAGATAAACTTGTTAAAGGTATGGACACTCTTGGATTTAAAGCTATTATCACTTTAGAAAAACAATCTCCTATTATAACTACATTCTATGCTCCAAATCATCCTGATTATAAGTTTGAAAATTTTTATTCAAAACTTAAAGAGCAAGGATTTGTTATATATCCTGGTAAGTTAACAAAAGAGGAGAGTTTTAGAATCGGTAATATTGGAGAGGTTTATCCTACAGATATTGATACTTTAATCAATTCTATCAAAAACTCTATGTTTTGGAGATAATATATGTTAATGGAAGAGCGTAGACAACTTATCTTAGATGAAATAAATATTAAAAATATAGTTTATGTTAAAGAGCTTGCAAAAAGATATAGTGTGACTATGGAAACTATCAGAAAAGATTTAGAAGATATTATAAATGAAAATAGTGAGATTAGAAAAGTTTATGGAGGAGCCCTAAAAAGCTCCTCTAACATAGTTGATGAAAGTTATAGTTTAAGAAATGAACTTTTTTCTAACGAGAAGAATATTTTAGCTAAAAAAGGTGTTTCCCTTATCAATGATGGTGATTCAATCTTTTTAGATGCTGGAACTACAATTTCTAAAATGATTCCTTATTTAAAAAATAAAAAAAATCTTAAAATTGTTACTGTTTCTCTCTCTGTTATCAATGAGTTTGTAAATTTTTTCAGTAGTATTGACCATACTCACTCTATATTTCTAATTGGTGGAGAGGTTAAACTAAATCTTTTATCAACATCTGGAGTTAAAACATCTCTAGATATTAGTAACTATTTTTTTGATAAAGCATTTTTAACCTTAGATGGTTTATCTTTAAAAAATGGTGTTACTTCACACAATCATGATGAAGCATTGGTTACTAAAACTGCTTTAAAGCACTCTTTAGAAAATGTTTTTTTAGTTACAGATGAAAAGTTCGATACTTCTAAATTTTATAAAGTTTGTGACTTAAATCAAGTTAACTTCATTGTATCAGTAAATCCAGAGAATAATTTTTTAAAAAATTTAGTTAAAAATTTTAATATAAATCTCTATTAATGTGTTATAATTTTTTTATTAAATAACGGAGGTAGACTATTATGAAAAAAACACTGTTTGTACTTAAAAATTGTGATAGTTGTGATGTAGTTAAAAGTTTATTCAATAATAGACATGATTTAGCTATCTATGATTTGACTGAAGCTAAAGATCTAGCACAAAAACTTAATGTTACTGCTGCACCTACTTTAGTAGTTGAAGATTGGGAAAGTGTTACTAACTACGTTGGAATTGAAAAAATTAAAGAATACTTAAGTGATGAACCTACACCAAATTATCCTTGTGTTTGTTCTGAATAGTTTTACTGATTAAGGGGGATTTTATGATTGAATTTAAAAATGCATTAAAAAATGGAGATTTAGAGAAATTAAAAGTTAAATTAGAAGATGGAATCGATGTTAATGACAGAAGTGGTGAGTACAGATATCCTATACATAAAGCTGTTTTATTAAAAGATACTAATATTGTTAAACTATTTTTAGATTATAATGCAGATATTAATATCCAAGAACCACTACAAGGTAATACACCTATTAATCTTGCCATTTTTAATAAAGATTTACAAATGGTAAATTTTTTAAAAGAAAATGGTGCCAATTTAGATATTAAAAATAGTTGGGGAATGACATCTTTAGAATACGCTATATACCTTAAAAATAATATGAGTTTCGATGATATAGATAACATTATTGAAACTTTAAAATAAAAAAGAGCATTTATATTTTTAAATGCTCTTTTTTTTGTCCTTCATATATGCTTAACTCTCCACTAAATAGGTAAGCCATTGCACAAGCTACAAAAAGATAGCCTGCCATATTATAACCAAATATCTCTATTCCTATTAAAAATGAGGCTAAAAATGTATTTGTAGAAGATGCAAATACAGCACAATATCCAATTGCTGCTAAAAACTCCACAGGAATACCAAACCAACCTCCTAATACTCCTCCTAAACATGCTCCTATAGCAAAAATTGGTGTGACCTCTCCCCCTTGAAATCCTATTCCTAAAGTGAATATAGTAAAGAACATCTTCAATATCCAATCATATGAATATAACTGCTCTTTTGAAAAAGCTATATCAATTAGATTAGTTCCTAGTCCACTATATCTCCCTCCATAAACTAACCAGATTAAAAAGCCTAATATTATTCCACCAAAAAATATTTTTTTTATAGGATCTAAACCAACCATATATTTATTCTTTTTAAAATTTTTTAAGAAAAAAGCAAAGCAATACCCTGCAACTGCAAATATAAACGTTGCCATTAAAAACATTGTTATATCTCTTATATCATTTTTAGGAAACTTCTCTATTAAGAAATGGAAATGCTTCATCTCAAAATACTCTGATACACCAAAGGCTGTATACGCTGCTAAAAATGCTGGAAACAAAGCTTTGTATTCAACAACACCCATATTTAAAATCTCTAAAGAAAATATTGTTGCAGCAAATGGAGTTCCAAAAAGTCCTGAAAATCCAGCTGATATCCCTGTTGAAATAAGAATTTTTTTTAAATCATCTATATTTAACTTTATTTTTTTCTCTACATATCTTGTTATTGTATTTGCTACCGTTGCACCTATTTGTACTGCTACTCCCTCTCTCCCAGCTGAACCTCCAAAAAGATGAGTCGCCCATGTTGATATAATAGAAAATGGAATTAATCTTTTAGGAATAATTACATTTTCCATATGTGCTGCTTCGAATACATAGCCCATTCCTTTTAAAGAACCCTTTCCATATTTTTTATATAAAAATATCATTAAAACTCCCACAAAAGGTAAAAAAATAATTAATTTATTAAAATATTCCACTCGTAGATTTGCTGCTAATATCAATCCTTTTGAAAAAAACACATCTATAAATCCCACTATTAATCCTGTTATAATTGAAAAACCTGAAAAAAATAGAGCTCTAACTATTCTGTCTTTCATCTTTTCCTCCTCTCTATTTACTTTCAGTTACATTTACATCTAAAATATTAAATGGAACATTTACTCCCTCTTTGTTAAATACTTCTAAAATATATGCCATTAACTCTCCTCTAACTTTATAGTAACCATTTGTTGGAGTCCAAACCATAAATAGAATATTTATACTTGAATCTCCATACTCCATTGTATGTATAAAGTTTTCCCTATCTCTATTTAATCCTTCATAGGTATTTGCTATATTCTCCAATATACTAATTACTTTTTTCATATCAGAATCATAAGATACTGATAGCATTAATTTTATACGTCTAAAAAGGTTTGCATCATAGTTTATAATATTTCCGCTAATCATTACATTATTTGGAACTATAACTCTTCTTCCATCTAAACTAGTTATATATGTTGAAAACACCTCTATTTTAGCAACCTCTCCCATTACACCATTTATTTTTATGAAATTTCCTATACTAAAAGGTCTTGTAAAAAATAGCACTACTCCACCAGCTAAATTTGATAGAAACTCTTTTAAAGAGATACCTACACCTAAACCAATGGCACTGATCATAGTAGCTATTGATGCTTCACTAAAACCAAATGCTAATAATCCTATCAAAAAAAACATTACATTTAACCCTAATTTTGTAACTGATTTAGTAAACTGCTTTGTATTAATATCCTGATTAACTACTGGAATTTTATCTATATACTTATCAACTTTTTTCGTAAAATATGAACCTAAATACAATATAATTATAAAAACAAATGTTCTAATTAAAAATTCAATTGCATCATGACCCAGTGTCTGTAGCAATGGCTCCCCTGAACTATTTTTTATTTGTAGTAAACTATTAACTGTTTCCATATTACTTCCTCCTAAAATATACTTTCTCTATAATTTATATTATAGATTCAATAAATATATCCTTTAATTTTTTTATAAATTTAAAAGGAAATCTATAATTTTTTTGTAAAAATATCACAGATACATTAACTAGCATAGGAGGTATTTTTTATGGAAAAATGGAGATGTAAAGTTTGTGACTGGATTTATGACCCTGCTACAGGAGATCCTGATAATGGAGTTGCGGCAGGTACTGCTTGGGAAGCTGTTCCTGAAGATTGGGTTTGCCCTATCTGTGGTGCTGGAAAAGACGAGTTTGAAAAAGAATAATTTTTTTACTGGGGTACTTTTTAATACCTCAGTTTTTTTTACTTTTAAAAATATAAAAAAATTTAGGAGGTTGTCTATGTCTATGTTTTGTTTTCAATGTCAAGAAACTGCTATGAATAAAGGATGTACTGTTAGAGGGGTTTGTGGTAAAGCCTCTGAAACTGCTAATTTACAAGATTTATTAATACATATGGCTAAAACTGTTTCTGCTTATATTGAACTTTTAAATGATAAAATTCCTATAACTAACGACTTGCACCGATGGGTTGTAAATGCTCTTTTTGTTACAATTACCAATGCTAACTTTCACGATGAAGCTATTATAAGGGAGATTGAAACTGGAGAAGCTTACAGAACTGCTTTAGAAATAGAGCTTTTAAATAATAAAATCTCTGTTCCTGAAAAATATGCAAAATATATCAATTGCCCAACTGATCTTAGCTCAGATGATTCACTTTTAGATTATGCTGAAAAAGTTGGTGTATTGAGAACTAAAAATGAAGATATTCGTTCTTTAAGAGAAACTATCATATATGGATTAAAAGGAATGTGTGCTTATGTTGAGCATGCTTTTAATTTAGGATATGAGGATGTTTCTATATATAGATTTATCGAAGAAACACTAGCTAATGTCGATGATGATTCTTTATCTATTGAAGCATTAGTTCAAATGGTTTTAAATGTTGGTAAAGTGGGTGTTGATGCTATGGCTCTTTTAGATAAAGCTAACACAACATCATATGGACATCCTGAAATAACTAAAATCAATATTGGAGTTAGAAATAAGCCTGGAATCTTAATATCTGGACATGATCTAAAAGATTTAGAAATGCTTTTAGAGCAAACTAAAGGTACTGGTGTTGATGTTTACACTCACTCTGAAATGCTTCCTGGTCATGCATATCCATTTTTTAAAAAATATGATAACCTTGTAGGTAACTACGGTGGGTCTTGGTGGCATCAAACAAAAGAATTTGTTGATTTTAATGGTCCTGTTTTATTTACAAGTAACTGTTTAGTACCTCCTAGAGGAACTCTAGCTGAATATCTTGAAAGAGTTTATACTACAAACTCTGCTGGTATGGAAGGATGTGAACATATTCTTGCTGATGAAGATGGATTTAAAGATTTTAGTGAAATTATTGAAAAGGCAAAAGCATGTAAACCGCCTGTTGAAATTGAACATGGTGAAATTATTGCTGGTTTTGCTCATAATCAAGTTTTAGCTTTAGCTGATAAAATTGTTGATGCTGTTAAATCTGGAGCAATAAAAAAATTCTATGTCATGGGTGGTTGTGACGCTAGAATGCAAGACAGAAAATATTATACTGAATTTGCTTTAGCTCTACCTAAAGATTCTGTAATACTTACAGCAGGTTGTGCTAAATACAGATATAATAAATTAGACTTAGGAGATATTGGTGGTATCCCTAGAGTTTTAGATGCTGGGCAATGTAATGACTGTTATTCTCTAGCTGTTATTGCACTCAAATTAAAAGATGTTTTTGAGTTAGATGATATAAATGATTTACCAATAGTATTTAATATTGCATGGTATGAGCAAAAAGCTGTTTTGGTTCTCCTATCTTTACTATATCTTGGATTTAAAAATATTCATGTAGGTCCTACTATTCCTGCATTTTTAAGTTCTAATGTTCTTCAAGTTCTAATTGATAACTTTAATTTAGGAACAATTAGTAATGTACAAGATGATTTAAAAAATTTTTAATAATTAAAAAAAAGGCAAATGTTTAATTTGCCTTTTTTAATATCTGTTTCATCTCTTTTATCTCTTCATCTTGGCTCAAAATAATTCCATTGGACATTTTTATCAGTTCTTTATTTTTTCCAAACTTCAAATACTCTTTAGCCATACTTACAGCTCCTTCATGATGAATAATCATATTTTGTAAATAGCTTTTTGTTATCTCTTCAGCATTATTTGCTTGTCCATCATAAGATTTCATACTTTTCATCATTTTAATCATTATCTTCTTCATTTTAGGAAGAAACTTTTCATTATCATTTCCTCTTAACTCTCCTGATTCTAATAGTTTTTGCATAAACTCAACCTCTTTTTCTTGAGCACGAACTATTCTATCAGCTAAATTTTTAACTTCTGTATTTTGAGTATACTTCAAAACACCTATACTTGATATTATTGCAGCTTCATGATGAGGTATCATATATATTACAAAATTATTTCCAACGTCTTTTGTTAAAAACAGTTGTGAACTATTTGACATCATGAGGCTATGAGCATATTCATCATACTCCTTAAACCCTTTTAAGTTTTGTGGAATAACATCCTTTAAAGGTGTAAGTACTGTATATATTTTACTATCTGATTTTATCTCATAGTTTAACATCTTTTGTAGATGGCTGTCATTTAAGTCATTACTGTACGAATTTAAAGAAACTGTTGAAAACAAAGCTGCAATTCCTACCATTATATTTATATTTTTAAAATCCATTTTCAAACCTCCTTGTATTAAAGTCTGTGATTTATTATTAAATGAAACCTAGGTAATTCCTTTTTAATTTTAAAGGATTTTTATAATAAACTTGTAAAAGTAAGTTAAGTACTACATTAAACAACTGAGGAGGATTTTTTATGTATGATTTTTTAAAAAATTTAGATCCTGTTTTACAGGCTCTTTTGGCCACTTTATTTACATATTTTGTAACAATGCTTGGAGCTGCTATGGTATTTTTCTTTAAGACTATAAATCAAAAAGTATTAAATGGAATGCTCGGATTCGCTTCTGGTGTTATGATTGCAGCTTCTTTTTGGTCACTATTGAATCCTGCCATTGAATTAGCAGAAAATATAGGTTTACCTGGATGGAAACCAGCTGTTATAGGTTTTCTTTTTGGTGGTATTTTTCTTTGGTCTATTGATAAATTTTTACCTCATCTTCATCAAAATCAACCTATATCAAATGCAGAAGGAATTTCTACAAAATGGAGAAGAAGTATTCTTTTAGTTTTAGCTATAACTCTTCACAATATTCCTGAAGGATTAGCTGTTGGTGTCGCTTTTGGTGCTTTAGCTGTAACTGGACCGGAATCTTCATCTACACTGGTTTCTGCAATAGCTTTAGCTATTGGTATAGGTCTTCAAAACTTTCCAGAAGGAGCCGCTGTTTCTATTCCTTTAAGAAGAGATGGAATGAGTAGAAGAAAAGCCTTCTTCTATGGACAGGCTTCTGGTATTGTTGAACCAATAGCTGGTGTTATCGGTGCTATTTTTGTTATTAAAATGACTTTTTTACTTCCTTATGCGCTTGCTTTTGCTGCTGGTGCTATGATATACGTTGTAGCAGAAGAACTTATTCCAACTGCTAAAGAGATTCGTCATGATGATTCAGGAACTATCGGAGTTATGTTTGGTTTTGCTATAATGATGTTTTTAGATGTGGCATTAGGTTAAATAGTTTAATAATAAAAAAATGGAGCTACTTCTGAGCTCCATTTTTATCTTTTTCTACTTTCATTATTATAACCGTCACTTTATTTGTATATTTAGATAACTCATTATAATCTTTTTCTACCTGATCCCAATCTGGTTTTGGTCTCTCTATCTCTTTTGCTATTTTAGAACTCAAGTATTCCATTCTTTCAAGCTCTCTATCTGACATCCCTTTTTTTATGGCTTTCATAACCTCTTTTTCATCCATAGAATTTGATGATACATCATCATCTAAAACCATATCTGACATTAATTCGTTATTTATTTCCTCTTCAAAATTTGGTTCACTTTTATCAAGTCCACCCTCTTTTAGGGTTCTCATCATATTTACTGCCATTTTATTCGTATACATTGATAATTCATTATACAAATCTTCAACTTTAGTCCAGTCTGGTTTTTCCTTTTGAACTTCAGCATCCACTAATTCACCAATCTCATTCATTTTCTCCATATTCTCCGAGTCATCTCCTAGATTTCCCATAACATTTTGAATAAACTGTTCGTTGGCCATATTAGATACTGATACATTTTCAATTGTTGGAGCATTCGTATTTAAATTATTTGTTTCCTCTGCAGAAAAAGATGTAATTGATAACATCATAGATAAGACAATTAAAATAATTTTCATCTTTTTATCTCCTTTTAATTTTATATAATCTTTGTTATATACTACCAAAAGAGAAGTTAAATTCTTTGAAATTAATATAATTTTTACAAATTTATTTAAATATCTATTGGAGCACCTGGTCCTAATGGTATCCCCAAGTATATCCAAATAATAGCCATAATAATCCACATTATTAACATAGCTATAGTATATGGAAGCATCAAAGATATCACAGTTCCTACTCCTGAGTCCTCTTCATACTCCTGAGCTAAACCAAGAACTATTGGCATATATGGAAATAGAGGTGATATTACATTAGTTGTAGAGTCACCTATTCTATAAAGCATCTGAGTTAAAGCAGGATTATAACCTAACATATAAAACATAGGTATAAATATTGGAGCTAATAAAGCCCATTTAGCTGATCCACTTCCAATAAAAAGATTTATAAATGCCGAAAGTAATATAAACATCACAAATAAAGGTATTCCTCTTAAGTTAAGATTTTTTAGTAAATCTGCACCCTCTACAGCTAAAACAAATCCAAGTTTACTCCAGTTAAAATATGCTATAAATTGACCAATCATAAAAACTAAAACAATATAACTAGACATATCTTTTATTCCTAAAGTCATGTATTTAGGAATATCTGACATATCTTTTATCTTTCCAACGCCCTTTCCATAAGTTATTCCTGCTATTAGAAAAAGTATCAATAATAGTGGAATTATTGCATTTAATAGTGGTGAATTTAAAAGAGAACCTGTTGTTGGATTTCTTAAAAAACTATTTTTAGGATAAACAATTGCTACTAAAAACAGAATATACATACTCACATAGATTCCTGCTTTTTTTAGTGCTTTTTTTTCTACTTGATTAACTGCCTCTCTTTCAATTATCTTTTTACCTGTATATTTTCCTAATCTAGGTTCTATAATTTTCTCAGTTACAACTGTTCCTACTATTGCTAATAAAAATGTAGATACTCCCATAAAATACCAGTTATCCACAACTGAAACAGTTATATTTGGATTTACAATTTTCATAGCTTCTGTTGAAATTCCAGCTAATAGAGCATCTGTTCCTGCTACAATTAGATTTGCACTAAAACCAGCTGTTGTTGCAGCATAACCTACAGCTATTCCAGCTAGAGGATGCTTTCCTAAAGAGCAGAATATAAAAGCTGATATTACAGGAACTACAACAATAGCTGCATCTGATGCTATATTTCCACAAATACCAATTAACATAATCATAAACGTAATAACCTTTGGAGAACTATTAAGAATAGTATTTCTCATAAAAGCTGATACTAAACCAACATGCTCAGCTAATCCAATTCCCAAAGTCATAACTAAAACTAAACCTAGAGGTGAAAATCCTGTAAAATTCTTTATTGTATTTTGTAACATAAAATTTATACCCTCACTAGAAAGTAAATTTTTTACTTTTACAACTTCATTTTTAACAGGGTCTATTACACCAACGTCTAAATAATTTAATCCCCAAGATAGTAAAATAATAAAAACACTTAAAAAGAAAAAAAGCATAAATGGATGTGGAATTTTATTTCCAACCTTTTCTATCCAATCTAAGATACCATGTTTTTTTCTTTCATTTACTTTTCCCATTAACTCCCCTCCTACTATCATTTAATTTAGACAAGTGTACCTCAAGAGTTCTGATAACACAATTATATTATTTGTATCTAAAGTATTGATAAAATAAATGTGACAAAAGTACAAAAAATATGGTATTAATTTAAGTAACAATTCTAGGGGAGTGATTATATGTTAAATAATTTAAATACTCATCGAAACTATCTACACACGATACCAGAAATAGCATTAAACGAATTTAAAACTGCTGAGTATATTAGAGAGGTTTTAGATAAAGAAAAGATAGAGTATCATTGTGTTGGAACAAGTACTGTTGCTTTTATTCCAGGTGAAAGTGATCAATGTATCGCTTTTAGAGCTGATATTGATGCTTTGCCATTAACTGAAGAAAGCACTAATCCTTTTAAATCTAAAACTCCAGGTATGATGCACGCATGTGGGCATGATGGACATACAGCCATGCTTTTAACTTTTATTCAGGAGATTAAACTTTTAATATCTAAAGGAACAAAATTAAAAAAATCTTTAGTTTTTATATTTCAAGCTGGTGAAGAGGGAGCTGGTGGAGCTAGATTTATTGTAGCTGATGAGTACTACAAATCTAAAAATATAGAAGCTATATACGCTTTACATGTATATCCTGAGATTAAAGTTGGAGAGTTCGCTGTAAAATCTGGTTTTGTATCTCTTCAAAATATAAATTTAGATATTGTTTTAACTGGAAAAGGGTGTCATGGTGCTCAACCTCATAAAGGTATTGATTCAATACTAATTGGAGCTAAATTAGTAGAAGCCTATCAATCAATTAAATCTAGAAATATACCATCTTATGAGCATTTTTTACTTACAATTGGAGCTTTCCATGCTGGTACAGTTAGAAATATTATTCCTGGAACTGTTAATATGCTTGGAACTATTAGGCTTGAAAATATATCTTTAATACCTTTTATCCAAGAAAGAATGGAGCATATTAATAAAGGGTTTGAACTAGCTTTTGATGTAAAAATTGATATGAAATTTCAACCTTTTTATCCACCAGTGGTTAACGATTCTAATCTTTTTGAAAAAGCTCTAAAAGCTTTAAAAGATAAAAAAGTTTTTACTGATATCTCTTTAAGTGGATCTGAAGATTTCTCTTTTTATTCGCAAAATGGAACTCCCGGATTATTGGCATTAGTTGGTATTAGAGATGAAGAAAAAGGACATGTTTGTGCTCTTCATAACAATCGATTTGATTTTGAAAATGAAGCTTTAATACACGGTGTTGAATTCTTTAAAAATTTACTTCAAGAAAATAACGCAATTTAACTCTATTTTAAAGGAAGTCTTTAAGTTATTTTTAATAATAGAACATAACTATATTATGTATTATTTAGGAGGTTTTTTTCATGAAAAAATATGTTTTAGTATGTTCTTTTATTATTTCAGCTTTTACTTTTGCTGCATCACATGATAATCATCAAGATCATGTTCAACAAAATACAATGAATGATATGCCTATGATGCAATCTCAAAATAATAATTGTCCTACATGCAATAATATGATGCAAAATATGACACAGATGCCTGGTTGGAAAAGTGACAAAAAAATGATGAAAAGTAATATGATGTATGCAACACCTGAGATGCAAAAAAATATGATTGATATTGAGCAAAAACAGCTAGATATAAAAAAAGCAATGTTAGATGACAAAGTTGATTGGAATAAAGTTGAAAAACTTAATAAAGAGATTGGAGAGATTAGAGCTAAAATGCAGACTGAAATGATGAAGAATCAGTATGAGATGATGAAAGCTACTCCTACTACAACACCTGCAAAACAATAATAATATTTAAAAATGAAGAGAGCCTACTCTTGGCTCTCTTCATTTTTATTATTCATCCAATTTAATAATCTCTCATAATTTTCTTTTGCATCTTTTAAACCTAAATTATAAAGGGCTTTAATTTTATTTAAATCTCTTTCTAATCTATCTACGACCACTATCTCACTAGGCCTAAAAACAAAAACATCTCCTTTATTTTCCAGCTCTTGTATATCTTTTAAAGTTCTATTATAAACTAAATGACGTTTTATTAATGCTTCTGCTACTTTAGGATATTTTCTATAATACAATTTTATTAGTGGCTGTAATTTTAAAGGCTCTTTTTTATATCCTTCATCCTCTGTTAAAATAACAACATTTTTACTATTTCCATCTAATATTGACTGAGCTATTGGAATTGGTGAAGCTATTCCACCATCTAAATATATCTTCTCATTTATTGTTGTCTCTTTAGAAAAAAATGGTAAACTTCCTGATGCAATTAGAGATTCTAAAAGATCATCTGTTCCTTTAAAATCTTTTTTAGAAAAAAATTCTGTTCTTCCTTTTATGCAATTAAATGCTCCCACTTTAAATTCTAAATCACAATTATAAAATGTTTCAAAATCAAAAGGTGCTAGCTCATAGGTCATTTTTCTATATGCAAAATCTACATTTATATAACTTCCATTTTTTATTAAATATTTATATCCCATATATCTTTCATCATTTAAATATTTTAAAATAATATCAATATTTCTTCTTTTCTGTCTCGAAGCATAAGATGCTGAATAAATTGCACCTGCTGAAACTCCAATTGTATATTTAAAATGCAACTGTTTAGATAAAAAATAATCTAAAATTCCAGATGTATAAGCTCCTCTTAACCCTCCACCTTCTAAAACTAATCCTATATTATCCATAAAAAATCCTCCTAAAGCACAAACTAATATTCACTATATTGTACTTTTAATTCAGATATTTTCTTTCTTTATATTTTATTTTTCTATGAGTTTTAATATTCTTTGACTTTTAACTTTTTTTCTTTTAAAATTATAATAAAACTCATCGAGGGGGTCATGTATGATAAAAAAATTTATAAGTTATTATAAACCTTATAAAAAACTATTTTTTCTAGATTTATTTGCGGCTATTACCGTTTCTGTTTGTGATTTAATCTATCCTATGCTAAGTAGAGTTGCTGTAAATAACTATATTCCTAATAAAAACTATCGAAGCATTTTAATTTTAGCAATTACACTTTTTGGGATATATATCATAAAACTTATTTGTAATTACTTTATGAATTATTGGGGACATGTAGTAGGTGTTCGAATGCAAGGAGATATGAGAAAAGATGTTTACACAAAACTTCAAAATTTCCCAATTAAATATTTTGATAATACTCAAACTGGAAGTATTATGTCTCGAATTGTAAATGATTTACAAGAAGTTTCTGAACTTGCTCACCATGGACCTGAAGATCTTTTCATATCAGTCATCATGATTTTTGGTTCTTTTTTCCTTCTTTTAAATATCAATATCCCACTAACACTTATAGTTTTTTCAGTTATTCCATTTATAGTTTGGTTCACTATTAATAGAAGACAAAGAATGTCTGATGCGTTTTTACAAACACGTGAAAAAATTGGAGCTATTAATTCAACTTTACAAAATAGTATTAGTGGAATTAGAGTTTCTAAAGCTTTTGTTAATAAAAATGATGAATTAGAAAAATTTAAAAAAAGTAATGTGGAGTTTAAGACAGCTCGTGAAGGTGCATATAAAGTTATGGCTGAATATGTTTCAGGAATGACTTTTCTTACAGATATGTTAGATTATCTTGTATTAGTTTTTGGAGCTATTTTTACATATCAAGGTAAAATTAATTTTGGTGATTTTTTAGCTTATCTTTTATATATTAGAATTTTTAGTCAACCTATAAAAAGACTTGTTGGCTTTGTTGAGCAGTATCAAAATGGTATGAGTGGATTTAAACGTTTCAAAGAGATGTTAGACGAGGATATTGAAAAGGATTCCGCAGGTGCTAAAGAGTTAAAAGATGTTAGAGGTAATATTAAATTTGAAAATATCTATTTTAGTCATGATAAAAAAAATATTTTAAAAGATTTTTCCCTTAACATAAAAGCTGGTGAAACTTTAGCTCTTGTAGGACCTTCTGGTGGTGGAAAAACTACTATTTGTAATTTAATTCCTAGATTCTATGATATAGATAGTGGAGATATCAAAATTGATTCACAAAGTATCTATAATTTTAAAATTGATTCATTAAGAAAAAATATTGGAATAGTTCAACAAGATCCATTTCTTTTCACTGGAAGTATCAAAGAGAATTTAACTATTGGAAAGCCCGATGCCACTGATGAAGAGATTATTGAAGCTGCTAAAAAAGCTAATATTCATGACTTCATTGAAACATTACCAGATGGTTATAATACTGAAGTTGGAGAAAGAGGAGTAAAACTTTCTGGTGGTCAAAAGCAAAGAATTGCTATTGGAAGAATCTTCTTAAAAAATCCACCAATTTTAATACTAGACGAAGCTACATCTGCTTTAGACAATATAACTGAACAACTTATTCAAGAATCTTTAGATGAACTTTCTAAGAACCGTACAACTATAGTTGTTGCTCACAGATTATCCACTGTTAAAAATGCTGATACTATAGTCGTTTTAACAGATGATGGTATTGTTGAAGCAGGAACTCATGATGAATTAATTACTAATAAAGGGTTTTATTACAATCTACACTTAGGCATCTTACAATAATATTATTTAAAGGAGAATTATGAGAAAATTTATTCAAAAATATTTTACTTTGCTACTTGCTATAAACTTTATATTTGTATTTAATATTTCCTTTAGTAATAATAATAATGTTATTACTGTAGCACAGGGTTCAAAACCTAAATCATTAGATCCACATACATTTAATGAGTTTCCAACTCTTGGTATCACAGAACATATTTTCAATACTTTAGTTACTCTTGATGATAAGGGAACTCCTATACCTGAATTAGCTGAAAGTTTTGTCTATCTCTCTCCTACAGAGATCTTATTTACTATTAGAAAAAAAGTTAAGTTTCATAATGGTGATACATTGACAACAGATGATGTCATTTTTAGTTTAGAGAGAATGATGGAGAAACCTGGAAGTAGAGTTATATTAAAAGATATTAAATCAGTTGCTAAAACGTCAGATGATAAAGTTCTTATAACTTTACATGAACCGTCAGCACCATTTTTAGCTAATTTAACTCTTCCTATAGCTGCTATTATGAATAAAAATTACGTAATGGCTGGAAATAATGTTGCATTAAATCCAATTGGTACTGGTCCTTATATGGTTACCAATTGGGGAGATGGTGATAAAATTGTTATGAGTAGTTTTAAAGATTATTTTAAAGGAGCACCTAAAAATAATGGCCTAGTTTTTAAAATAATCACTGAAAATACTAGTCGTTTAGCTGCTTTAGAAACTGGTGAGGTTGATATTATTTATGCTATATCTCCCATTGATTTTCAAATTGTAGAAAAAAATCCCAATCTGAATCTGCTTCATAAAACTACTACAACAACAGAGTTAATGGTTTTAAATGTTCAAAAAGATGGTTTAGATAATAAAAATATTCGAAAAGCCATTCATATGGCTATTGATAAAGCTGGAATTTTAGAAGCTATATTTCTAAATAGAGGCTCTATTGCAACCTCTCCAATAAATCCAAATATTTTTGGAAGTTACCAAAATTTAAAACCAATAGATAACGATATAAAAAAAGCGAAAGAGATTATTGCCAATGAAACTAAAGAAAAAAAACTTCCAATTTTTAAAATTTGGACAAGTGAAAATATAGTAAGAGTTCAAATAGCTCAAATTATACAAGCTAATTTAAAAGAGATTGGAATCGAATCAAATATTGAAATTGTTGAGTGGGGAACATTTCTAAAGAAAACTTCAGAGGGTGCTCATGATATTCTTTTAACTACATGGATTTTAGGTGTTAGTGATATTGATACTGTAGTTACTACTCTATTCCATTCAAACTCAATTGGAGCTGAAGGAAATAGATCTTTTTATAGTAATCCAATTTTAGATAAAGAGATTGATTTAGCTCGTACTACTACTGACATAGAAAAGAGAAAAATATATTATAAAAATGTTCAAGAGATTATTTTAGATGAAAATCCAATAGTTCCATTAGTTTATAAAATTGATGGAATTGGAATCAGTAATAAAATTCATAATTTCCAATATAACAAAGCAAGTATGAGAAACTATTATGAAGATATGAAAAAAGTAGATGTTAAATAACATCTACTTTTTAGTTATCATCTCTATTAAATCTTTAATAGTTTCGTTTAAATATTGACCTTTTAAATAGTCCATTTTTACATCTTCATAAACAAACTTTTTAATCTCTTTTGGTCTCTCTACAAAAATATCTCCACAAACTTCAAACTCCTCTGTTAATGGAACAATAAAAGGAACTTTAAACTCCTCTACTTCCATTAAAGGTTTTAAAAATTTCTCTCCTCTAGCTTTAGTTATAATAGCCATATCAAAATTTGGATTTAACTCACAAAACTTTTTCAATACAGTTACATTTAATTGAAAGTCCATGCACCATGGCTCTCCTGAAACTAAGAAGTTTATTTTTTTTTCAATATTTTTTACAATATTGATTTCATCTTCAGTCATAGTTATTCTTGAATAATTCTTAGGAATTCTATCTCTTTCACTTTTTATTCCTGTTCCCATAAAAGCATCAAAATTCATTCCTGCTGAATAAAGAGTTTTCATATCCATTAATCTCACCCCATATTTTCTACTATTTATTTAGTATTTTGCAATTTTTATACTCATTCTTTTGTCCTAATCTATAAGTACATGTTCCTGATAAAACTTTACACTTTATAGACATATAATCATCTATCATCATTCCTATTGAGTTTTCACACTCAAGAGTTGGATACTTTTCTACTACCTCTTTTTTTTCCTCTATTGTTATAAAATATCTTTCCATTTTCCTCTCCTACCTTTTCATTTTATAATATCTATCTCTTAATAAGAAATAATAAGCTCCACTTAAAATATAAGCTATAGACATATAGTTTATAATACCTCTTCCTAAATACTTTAGTCCTAATCCTACTAAAAGACCTCCAGTTATAAAAGAAAGTATATTCATAGCATAATATTTCATTTTCCATGTTATCTCTCTATTTCCTCTTAAATAATGCCCTATTACAACACCTAAATCTGTTACTGTTCCAGTCATATGAGTAGTTCTAATTACCATACCTCTATAACGTATAAATAGACCATTTTGTAAACCTAAAGAAAAGGCAAGAATAAATACAAATAAAACTTCAGCATATAAATATATATCTAAAAGTTTTAATAGTACTCCAATAAATATGAAAGTATCTCCATATCTTTTTCTAAGTTCAAAATCTCTTCCTGATCCAATAATAATACCTGAAACTATCGCTCCAGTAAAAAATGCTACCACTAATCCTAGCATTATTTTCAAATGGGGTATATTATAGTATACTAAATCAGTTGAGATTCTTGTTACGCTTCCCGTTATATGGCTTGCAGTTAGAGAAAATTCCAATATTGCAAAGGCATTCATACCTCCACCTAAAAAAGCCAGCAAACTTATCCATAAAAACAGTTTATTATTAATTTGTTCCATTTCTTCCTTCTTCTTAGTACTTTATCTTAAATACTACTTTCTTTAGTTCTTTAGGCTCATTATTTTTTGCAATTAATGGCATATGAGGCTCATCTGGGAAAACTATTAGAAAGTTATCCTTAGTCATGTTTAATCTGTACTCTTCAGTTCCCTCTAAAACTTGAAAATCACTCTCTTCATTATATTCAGTTTTTTCTTTTAGTGAGTCTTTTAAAGAGTAACCAATTCCCTCTTCACCATCAATTACTACATGAATATCTATATATTTTTTATGCCCCTCAAAGAAACACTCTTCTAAAACTTTAGTTTTGCACTCTTGAAGATTAAAAAATACATTATCTCCATCTAATTCATTTTTTCCTACTACCCCATTTATATAACTTCCGTTTTCAATAGCCTCTATAGCCATATCTAGACCACTAGAAATTCCCTTATAAAACTTTAATTCATTCATTTGTCCAAAGATCATTATTAATCCCCCTTATTTTTTTATATTCTTCTTTAATGATATTCTAAAAACCTTCATAAAGTCAAGCTATTATTTAATTTAGATTGATTTTTTTTGATAATTCTTTTATAATATAGTGTGAAGAAATATATTTAGAGGAGGATATTGTGTTACAAAAATTTAAAAGAAACTTTTCAATTATAGCACATATAGATCACGGTAAATCAACTGTAGCTGATAGACTACTTCAAGCTACTGGAACTGTTACTGAAAGAGAAATGAAAGAACAACTTCTTGATTCAATGGAGTTAGAAAGAGAAAAGGGAATTACGATAAAAGCTCAGGCTGTTACTTTAAAATATACTGCTAAAGATGGAAATGAGTATGAATTAAATCTTATTGATACTCCAGGACACGTTGACTTTATATATGAAGTTTCTCGTTCGCTATCTGCATGTGAAGGAGCTCTTCTAGTTGTAGATGCTGCTCAAGGTGTAGAAGCTCAAACTCTAGCTAACGTTTACTTAGCTCTTGAGAATAACCTTGAGATTGTACCTGTTATTAACAAAATTGACTTACCTGCTGCTGATGTAGATAAAGTTAAAAATGAAATTGAGGATATTATTGGATTACCTGCAGATAACGCTGTTTTAGTTTCAGCTAAAGCTGGAATTGGAATTGAAGAGCTTTTAGAAGCTATTGTTGAAAGAGTTCCTGCTCCAACTTTTGATGAAGAAGCTCCTTTAAGAGCTATGATTTTTGACTCTTTATTTGACGACTATCGTGGAGTTATAACTTATGTTAAAGTTCTTGATGGTTCTATTAAAAAGGGAGATAAAATTAAAATTTGGTCAACTGGAAAAGAGTTTGATGTTCTTGAATGTGGTATTTTTGCTCCAACTAAAAAAGAGCAACCTGAATTAAGTTCTGGATCTGTTGGATATATCATAACTGGTATTAAAACTATTCAAGATACTCAAGTAGGAGATACTATTACTCATGCTAAAAGACCTTGTGCTGAACCTTTAGAAGGATTTAGAGCTGCTCAATCAATGGTATTTGCTGGATTATATCCAATATCTACTGATGATTACGAGGATTTAAGAGAAGCTTTAGAAAAACTTCAATTAAATGATGCATCTTTAACATTCATTCCTGAGACATCTCTTGCTCTAGGATTTGGATTTAGATGTGGATTCTTAGGATTACTACACATGGAAATCATTGTTGAAAGACTTAGAAGAGAATATGATATAGATTTAATCTCTACTTCTCCTTCAGTTGAGTATAGAATTACTCTAGAAGGAAAAGAAACTTATGTTATCGATAACCCTTGTGATTTCCCTGAAGGTGGAAGAGCTAAATTCTGTGTTGAAGAACCATATATAAAAGGAAGTATCCTTACTCCTAAAGATTATGTAGGAAACGTTATGGAACTTTGTCAGGAAAAAAGAGGAACTTACATTGATATGAAGTACATAGATGATAACAGAACAATGGTAATATATGAGTTACCTCTTGCAGAGATTGTTATTGACTTCTACGATAAGTTAAAATCTAGAACTAAGGGATATGCTTCATTTGAATATGAGATGATTGGTTATAAAGAGTCTACTCTTGTTAAAGTAGATATTCTTGTTTCAGGAAATGTTGTTGATGCATTCTCATTTATTGCTCACACTGATCACGCTGCATCAAGAGGAAGAGCTATTTGTGAAAAATTAAAGGAAATTATTCCTAGACAACAATTCGAAGTACCTATTCAAGCTGCATTAGGAGCTAAAATAATAGCTAGAGAAACTATTAAAGCTTATAGAAAGAACGTTCTTGCTAAGTGTTATGGTGGAGATATTTCTAGAAAGAAAAAGCTTTTAGAGAAGCAAAAAGAAGGAAAGAAAAGAATGAAACAAATTGGAAACGTAGAGATTCCACAAGAGGCATTTGTATCTGTTCTTAAACTTAATGATTAATTTATAATTTTAGGTGAGCTAGCTAGCTCACCTTTTGTTTATTAGAGGAGGGATTTTATATTTATGAAACAGTTACACTTTATTTTAAAAAGGATTTTTCCTGACATTTTAAGTATTTTAATCTTTTTATCTGGAACACTTATTATATTTTCAAACTCATCAAAATTTGATATAAGGTATATTAAGTTTATCTACTCTGTTTTACCTGGAGATATTATAACTTTATCTCATCTTTCATCTAATATAATTGGAACCTTTCTTCTTATATTAGCTTACGGAATCTATAGACGATTAGATAGTGCCTACTACCTTTCTATTATTGCTTTTATCTTTGCAATATTTTTTAGTTTTTTTAAAGGATTTAATTATTTAGAAGCAGCTTTTTTCAGCTTTATTTTAATTTTATTAGTTCCATCTAAAGATCGATTTTATAGAAAATCTTCAATTTTAAAAGATCGATTATCTATAAAGTGGGTATTATTCACTCTACTTGTTATTTTACTCAGTATCTTTTTTGGATTTTATTCCTTTAAAACAGTAGAATATAAAAAGGAAGTTTGGTGGCATCTAGTTTTAAATAGACATTATACTATATTTTTAAGGAACAGTTTTATATCTCTATCTATATTTTGTATTTTTTTAGTTTTTAATTTTTTTAATACTGTATTAAGTGTAGAAAAAATACCAAGTTCTAAAGTTATAAATGAAATAAAGAAAATAATTAAGTCAAGTGATAATAGCTACGCTTCTCTATCATTATTACCTGATAAATCAATTCTCTTTGATAAGGGTAAAGACTCTTTTATTATGTATGGAAACACTAATGGAAATCTTATCTCTATGGGAGACCCCATTGGCGATAAAAAACACTTTCGTGAAATTATACAAGATTTCTATCGAATTGGAAAGCAAAGTGGAAAAAATATAGCTTTTTATGAAATTTCCAAAGAACATCTTTCTGAATATTTAGAGCTTGGTCTAAAAATAATTAAAATTGGTGAAGAAGCTGTTGTTAATCTTAAGGATTATGATATCTCAACACCTTTATACAAAAAAATTAGATACACTTTTAACAAATTTGAGAAATTGAACTTTACTTTTAAAGTTATTGATTCTATTGAAGGTATTGAAACTGAACTAGAAGAAGTTTCTAATAATTGGTTAAAAAATAAAAAAGCAAAAGAAAAAAGTTTTTCTTTAGGAAGTTTTAATTTAGATTATCTTAGAAATTTTAAAATAGCACTTTTATATAATGAAAATAATGAATTAATTGCTTTTTCTAATTTATTAAGTACTGAAAATAAAAATGAAGTTGCTATTGATTTAATGAGATATATTGAATCTGCTCCATCTGGAACTATGGAATATTTATTTATAAAAATAATAAACTGGTCAAAAGAAAATGAATATGAACGTTTTAGTTTAGGAATGGCTCCACTTGCTGGAATATATGGTGGTGAACTAGCTCCACTATGGAATAAACTTAGTGTATTTCTATTTAATCATGGTGGAAACTTCTATAATTTTGAAGGGTTAAAACAATTTAAAGATAAATTTGCACCTCAATGGGAATCTAAATATTTAGCATATTCTGGTCATTTTAATCTGGCTTCTTTATTAAAAGATATTGCTCTTTTAATCTCTGGAGGAATTCTTGGTATATTTAGTAAAAAATAATTTAACAAATATATAACTATGAAAAAAAGGAGAGATTAACAATCTCTCCTTTAAAATCTTAGTTAGCTTTCTCAGCGTAAACTGAAACTTGCTTCTTGTCTCTTCCTAATCTCTCGAACTTTACGTATCCATCGATTAATGCGAATAGAGTATGATCTTTTCCACATCCCATGTTGTTTCCAGCGTGGAATTTGTTTCCTCTTTGTCTAACGATGATGTTTCCAGCTTTTACAACCTCTCCATCATACTTTTTAACTCCAAGGTAATTTGGATTAGAATCTCTTCCGTTCTTAACAGAACCTTGTCCTTTTTTCTTCGCAAATAATTGTATATTTAATGTAAATAGCATCTAAATTTCCTCCTTCTCTACAAGCTTTATGTGTTTAGGATAACCCTTAGATAGTTCTTTCAACATCAATACCATTGTATCTAATAATACATGAACCTCTTTTTCTTTGTTAGAAAAATCCATTCCCCTCATATCAACGTCTAAGTACCCATCGGAGTCAATTTCAAATTTCGGAGTAATATCCAAAATCTCTTGCAATCCTCCTAACGGAAATTGCATTGCCATGGAAATTGCGGCACAAACAATATCTTGCCCGTACTCAGCGTATTCAGCATGACCATTGGCTCTGTATCTAACTACTTTACCATTTTTTTTTAAAATTTCAATCTTTGTCATAAATTAATTATGCATTGATTGCAGTAACTTTGATCTCAGTGAAAAGTTGTCTATGACCTTTCTTTCTGTGATATCCAGTCTTTGGCTTGTATTTGAAGTTAACAACTTTAGCTCCTTTACCTTGAGCAACAACCTCTGCAACTACTTTAGCACCTTCAACAACAGGAGTTCCAACTTTAACCTCTCCATTGTTTGATACTAAAAGAACCTCTGTTAATTCTACAGTTGTGTTAACCTCAGCATTTAGTTTTTCAACTCTTAATACTTCACCTACTGCAACTTTGTACTGTTTTCCTCCAGTTTTTATAACTGCGTACATTCTAACACCTCCAAAAGTATAAAGATCGCTAGATTCGGTTGCTGACGACCTTATCCAAGCTTAATCTACTGTTAATCATATCATTTTTTATGTATTTTGTCAACTAATTTATTTTAACCACTCTTGTGATAAAGGAGATCCATTTCTGTAATTTGTAATTTTTTCTAATTCACCTTTTGGTGTATAACTTCTCCATTCTCCATTTTGAAGTCCACCTGCTAATCTACCTTTCTCTCTAACTTTTCCATTATCCCAGTATGCAATCCATTCTCCATTTCCACCTTTAAAATCCTCTTGATGTAATATTTTTCCTGTATTGTCATACCAAGTTGCTGGTCCAGATATTCTTCCACCTGAATATGTTATTCTTGAACGAATATTTCCTGTATTTCTATAATATGTTTCTTGAACTCCATTTTTAACTCCATTTGCATAAGGCTCTTTTAATCCTACTCTTCCTGCTTCAGAATACCAAATCTTATAACCACTTAATTTTCCATCTCTATAGTCTTCAGTATAGTGTTTATGAACACCTACTACTGCTGCAAATGTCCCTGTAAAAGGTACAGTTGAATTCCCATTATAAGCTAATTTATTTCTAACTTGTTTTTTTGCTATATTTACTTGATCTATTCCATTTAAAGTAATCTCTGTAACTGCATTTTCTGCTAAAGCTACGTTTTGACCTGTATGAATTATATCTGTTTGAGGTATAAATTCACCTTCTGGCATAGTTGATATACTTACATCATAAGCTTGCTTTGGAACTGATGGCAATAAAATTCTTTCCTCATCACTTATTTTCTTTTCTAAAGGAGTACACCCTACTAGTGCTAATAATATTACTCCTATTGCTATTTTCATCTTTTTCATAACAATTTTCTCCTAATAAGATTTTATATAAAAAATAAAGCCAAGGAATTTATATAAAATTTCTTGACTCAGTTGTTTATTATTGATAGGCATTAAATAAGCCGGGTTTTGTATTTGTCAATCATTTATCTAGAGCTATAATTGCTTATAGCTTCAAGCAACTTACCCTGAGAGAGGACGAGCAGCCCCTATTCTCTCCTATTTAGTCTTGCTCCAAAGGGGGTTTACCTAGCTTCTTTAGTCTCCTAAAGAACTGGTGGTCTCTTACACCGCCTTTTCACCCTTACTACAAAATGTAGCGGTCTATTTTCTGTGGCACTTTCCTTAAAGTTTCCTTTAGTAGCCGTTAGCTACCCTTTTCGCTCTGTGGAGCCCGGACTTTCCTCTTGCTAACGCAAGCGATTAACTCTAATACCTATCACTTTTTAACTTGTATTTTTTCTTTTTTCTTTTTACCTGTATTATTCTAATAGATAATACTAAAAATGTCAACAAAATTCCTAAAAATACCTTAGTACCTAGTGACATCTGTTCTAAATCTTTACTATTCTCTTGAGAATCAGATGTTGCTACAAATATCTCTTGTAACCCCTCAACTAGATTTGTTGCTATCAGAGTCTCATTTTTTTCACCTACATACTCTTCCACATTTGTTAATAATAACGATAAATCTGAAGCCATATCTTCAGGATTTAAATCCTGTGAAATTTTTAATTGTACCTTTAAAACATCATTTTCATTATTTTTTATTAAATTTACAATAACTGTTTTCTCTTGTTCATCTGCCTCAAAACCTTCATTTTCTTCTAAAGTATTCAGATAAAGTTTATCTCCTGTTTTTTCTTGGAAAGTTTCTACAACTGTCAATAAATTTGATTTATCATCTTCTGAAAAAACATTTCTATAATCATTTATTTTTCCAAGGACCAAAGTAGAAAATATCAATGAACCTACCATAACTTTTTTTAGCATCCTATGTTCTCCTTACATTTTTTGAAATATTGGGCCATCATTGTATATTGAAATTTCTATTTCAAACTCTTTTTTCAATAAACTTTCCAACAAGTTTGAAAATATCCACTCACTTTCAAAATGACCTATATCAATCAAAGTAAAATTTTCCTCTCTTGCATCCATAGCTTCATGATATTTTATATCTCCTGTAATTAGAACTTGTGCTCCTAATTTTTTAGCTTTTCTCCAATAAGACGCCCCTGCCCCACTGACTAAAGAGATTTTTTTTATCTCTCTTTCTTCTTTTGATCTTACTACATTTATACTATTTAAATTTAACTTTTCTTTCAATAAATTCGATAAATTTTCTATACTTAAACTTTCATCTAGTTTATAAACTCTTCCAATCCCATACTCTCTTCCATTACTTTCCATTGGATCAAGTATTTTTCCATTTTTCATTCCAAGTATATTCTCACCTAAAAAATCATTTAATCCTGATTTTCCTGAATCTAAATTTGTATGCATTGAGTATACTGAAATTCCATTTTCTATTAATTTTATTATTTTTCGTCCTGCTAAAGTGTCATTAGTTATCTTTTTCAAAGATGTAAAGATTACCGGGTGATGCGTTATTATTAGATTTGCACCTGCTTCAATCGCTTTATCAATAACACTCTCTGTTAAATCTAATGATAATAAAATTCCAGTTATTTTCGAATCCCTTTTTCCTATTAATAATCCTACATTGTCCCAATCTTCAGCTAAAGAAGTTGGAAATTTCTCTTCTAAAAAATTTATAATTTTACTTAGCTTCATATCTTTAAACTTCTTCCTCCTCCTAAAGATATTTTTGTTAGAGCTTCTTCAAATAGCTGCTCACCTTCTCCTCTTTTTAAATCTAATGCATTTTCAATTTCAAATAGAGATTCTCTTTTATCTCCGATTAATCCATAGTATCTTTTTAAAATCTCCTCTTCTAAGTGAGATATTTTTTTAAGAACTGAATTATAATCAAGTTTTTCAACTTCATTTATTTTTTCTTCTATTATTTCTGATTTTTCATCTAAAGGAATCTCGTCAGTATCCTCTTCCTCTAACTCTGCTACAATTTCATGCTCTATTAACTCCTCTTTTCTTTTTGAGAAGTATCCTTTATACATATACTTTTCTGTTTCTACTTTTTCATCTACAAATAGTAACATCTCTCTTCTAGCCCATAATTTAATATACTCTATAATATCTCCATTTGATGGTCTATACTCTTCTAAAGATTTTATTACTCCAATATTTCCCTCTTGAATTAAATCTAAATAATCAATTCCAGCTATTAAATAATCAAAAGCTATATTTGCAACTTCTCTTAAATTACTCTCTATTAATTTATGAGCACTTTCTTCTTCATCTAAAGTTTCTAAAACAGTTTCTAGTTCCTCTTTTGAAAGTGGTTGAATATAAGAGATCTCCTCTAAATACTCTCCAACAATCCCTTCTACTACATAACTATTCTCTTCAACCTTTTCTTCTTTTCTTATATCTACAGTTTCTAATTCTAATTTTAAATTTGAATTCTCTTTTAAAAATTTTACAAAGTCCTTATCATCAATACAATTTTCTAATATCTCTTTTTCAAATGCTTTTATCTTCATAGTGTCCCCTTTTTTAGTTAATAATAAAATGGGGGATAGAAATCTCCCCCATATTGTTTTATACTTTAAAATCTTCTAGTTTCTTTCTTCTACTTGGATGTCTTAATTTTCTAAGTGCTTTAACCTCTATTTGTCTGATTCTTTCTCTTGTTACTTTAAATATTTTTCCAACCTCTTCTAGAGTTTTTGGTGCACCATCATTTAATCCGTATCTAAAGATTAAAACTTGCTCTTCTCTGCTACTTAAAGTTTTTAAAACATCATTTAATTGCTCTCTAAGTAAAGTTCTATTTGTTAATTCATATGGATTTTGCATTTTATTATCTTCTACGAAATCTCCTAATTCACTATCCTCTTCACTTCCAACTGGAGTTTCTAAAGATATTGGATCTTGATTCATCTCTTGAATACTTTTAATTTTTTCAACTTCCATTCCTAATCTATCAGCTAAAACTTCTGGAGTAGCATCTTTTCCTGTTTCTTGAAGGTATATTCTAGCTTCTTTTTTAATTTTATTAATAGTTTCTATCATATGAACTGGTATACGAATTGTTCTTCCTTGGTCAGCTATTGCTCTTGTAATAGCTTGTCTTATCCACCAAGTAGCATATGTAGAGAATTTATATCCCTTACTATATTCAAACTTTTCTACCGCTTTCATCAATCCTATATTTCCTTCTTGAATTAAGTCTAATAACTTTAAACCTCTATTTGTATGTTTTTTAGCTATACTTACAACTAGTCTAAGGTTTGCTTCAATAAGTTGTTGTTGAGAGTATTCGTCTCCTTCTAAAGCTGCTTTTGCATATCCTAACTCTTCTTCATGAGTTAATAATGGAATCTGTCCGATTTCTCTTAAATACATCTTTATAGGCTCGTCTACTTCCATTTCACCAGTTATACTAAATAAATCATCATTTACTAAATCATCTTCAGTTACCTCTTCAATTTCATCTGGATTAAAATCGAAATCATCTGAATATTCAGTACTGCTACTTTTTTCTTCTTCATCCTCATCTTCATCTAATTCAACAACAGGTCTTTTTAATAGTGGAGTTATAACTTTTTTTACATCTTTTCTACCATCGTCTTTTCTCTTAATATTTTCCTGTTTCTTTACTTCTTCTTGGGAAATGATTTTTATTCCCTGTTCTGTCATTCCATTTATTAAAAACTCTATTCTTTCTGGCGGAAAATCTGCACTTAATTGGCTATTAATCTCTTCATAGCTTATTACTTTATTTTCCATTGCCTTTCTTAATAAAGCTAAAACCTTTTCATTTTTTATAAACTCCTTCATTAGTTGAAGCCTCCTCTATTGAATAAAATTATCTCTCAAAATTTTAAGCATTGATACTCTTAAATTCATCATACAATGCACGAAGGTCATTGAACTCAATATGTTGTTTCAATTTATCCTCTATTTTCTTTAGCTTGATATGTTTTAATAAGTTACTTCTCTCTTTTAATGCTTCTTTTAATTCTAAAATAAACCATGACATAAAAATAATTTGAAACCCTTTTTCTATATCCAATTTATTTGAGTAATCATCTATAGAAAGTAATGATATATTTACTAGCTCTTTCTCTTCATCTTGACTCAAATTTCCCGTTAATATTATATCCTTTATTATGTTAGAACTTTTCTCTTGATTTTCTTTTAAAAACTCTATATATTGAAATATTTTTTTCCCTAAACTACTACTAATCTCTTTATCCCTAAAATCTTCAATGTACTCATTTTGAGAAAGAACTAATGCTAATGTCAACTTCTCTAGATTATATAGTCCTTTTTCGTCTAAATCCTTACTTTCCTCTTTTTTTTCGTAAGTATTTTTTATTCTTTTTTTATTGTTTGTTATTAAAATAGATTTCAGTACATCTAATTCAATATTTAATGACTTACCTAACTTATCAATATATAAACTTCTTTCTAAATCACTTTCTAAACATTGAAAAAAATCTTTAAATCTATTTATGAAATTTTGTTTTGACATGTGATCTTCTAAACTATACTCAGATGAATATCTTAAATAAAGATAATCAAAAGCTTCTAAAGAATCTTTTACAACTTTTAAAAATGCTTCTTTTCCATATTTTTTTAAGTAATCATCAGGATCTTTTGCATCTTTATATAATAATACTCTTATATTGAATCCTGCTGATTTTAAAATAAGTATAGATCTCTCAGTAGCTTTTTGTCCAGCTTCATCCATATCAAAAGAAAGTATTACATTATTAGTATATTTTTTCAATAGATGCGCTTGTTCTTCTGTTAAAGCTGTTCCCAATGGTGCTAAAGCCACATCAAATCCATAAGAATGGCTTGATAAGACATCCATATACCCTTCCATTAAAATCGAATAATTCTTCTTTTTAATATTACTTCCTTTTTGGATAAAACCATATAAGTTTTTTCCTTTTGAGAAAATAGGTGTTTCCTGTGAGTTTATATATTTTGGAATATCTTTGCTATCCTCTAAAGATCTACCACCAAAAGCTATAATTTTACCTGAAACTGAGTATATTGGAAAAATAATCCTATTTCTAAAAGCATCATAAATTCCTTTTTCATTTTCTTTAGCTAATCCTAAATCAAATATCTTCTTTTTTTCAAACCCCTTTTTTATAAGATAATCATAAAGCCCTGTCCATTCATTGGGGGCATATCCTATTTCATTCTCTTTTATTAATTTTGGGTTTATTTTTCTTTTAGATAGATATTCTAAAGCATCACGAGCTGTATTTTTAAACATCTCCTCTTTGTAATAGTTGTGAGCCTCTTCCATAATTTCATAATACTCTTTATTTTCATTAACTTTACTATTTCCTACTTTTTTTATTGGAATATTATATTTATTTGCTAACTCTTCTACTGCTTCAACAAAAGATATTTTTTTATACTCTGAATAGAATTTTATAGGATTCCCACCTGCACCACAAACAAAACATTTACATATGTTCTTATTTGGACTTACTACAAATGATGGATTGTTATCTTGGTGAAAAGGACACAAACCTTTAAAGTTAGCTCCTGTTTTCTTTAAATCAACAAATTCTCCTACAACCTCTTCAATATGTAATTGTTGTAACAATAAATCAATATCTTCTGATTTATATTTCATCAATATTCTCCTAATCTCTTAGATTTTTTAAGTAAAAAATATTTAAGAGCAAACCGCTCTATCCTAAATTATATTATATTTTTGGTAAATATGCAATTTTTTTTTAAATAAAAAGAAGGATTTTTAAAAATCCTTCTCATTTTTTTAATTTTCTGTATTTTGTGTACTTAACTCAATCTCTTTTAAAGCCTCTTGAGCCTTTGCATTAATATAATCTGTTTTTACTTGATTTTCAAACTCTTGGAAATCAGCTTTTTTCTCATCTGTTTGTGAATCTTTTTTATAGATTATAAAATCTTTCTGATCTTTAATAAATCCAACATCTCCAATTTTAGAATCATAAATAGCTTTTGCTAACTCTTCATTATATCCTAATCCTGGAATATATCCTTCTTTTGTAATTCCATCTATTTTCTCAGAGAAAACGATATCTTTATCATTTTTCAAATCATCAAATGTTATTGTTTTATCTGTTAAATCTTTAACAATTTGAGCAATTTGAGCATCTTTTGAATTTATTGTTTCTTCTGATGGTTCTGGAATAATTAAAATATGGCTTGCTGTAACTGTTTCAGCTTTATCATCTTTCTCTTGTACAAAAATTATGTGATATCCAAATTGAGTTTTTACAACTTCTGGATAAATCTCTCCAGGAGTTCCTGCAAAAGCTGCATCCTCAAAAGGTTTTACCATATCTCCCTTTTTAAAAGTTCCTAAGGCTCCTCCTGTAGGACCACTTGGACCATCTGAGAAGTTTTTAGCCATCTCTGCAAAATTATCCTTATTAACTTTCTTTAAAAGATCTTCAGCTTTTTCTTTTGCTTTTTGGTCATCACTTTCTGTTGGTTGAACTTTTAAAATAGCGATATTTGCATCAGCGCTTTCTAATGTATCATAATTTAATTGATTCTCTTCAAAGAATTCTTTTAAATCATTTTGAGTATATGTTACTTCTGATTTTAGTTTACTATATAGTTCTTTTACAGCATTTGCAACTTGTAAATCTAAAGGTAAAACAGAATCTACTTTTATACCCTTAGCTTCAGATGCTTTTAATAATTTTATCTCTGATTCAATCGATGATTTTGCTAACTCTTTTGCCCCTTCTAAATCACCTTTAGTCATTGCTAATGTATTTAAAACTCTTTTATCAAATTCAACGTTGCTTACTTTAACTCCATCAAATTCAAAAGCCTCTTTTTCTACATAGGCATCGAAGTTTTTATCTAAATCCTCTAACTTCATTTTTGCTCTAGCTTCAGACATATCTTTTGCATATGCTTCAGCACCTTTTTGCATTTTTAAAGCTTGCTCTATTTGAGTTTTAACCTCTTCTAATGGTTTCCCTTGGAACATTGTATATTTGTAATCAGCATAATATTCATCAATCTCTTCAGGTGTCACCTGAACTCCTTGAGTTATAGCTTCTGAAGTTTTTTGTAGTATTAAGTTTTCTCTAATTTCATTTTCTAAAGTTTTTGTAGTATATCCTTGACTTAAAAGTGCACTTTTAAATTGCTCTTTATCAGGGAAAGCCGCCTTTATTTGATCCATTTGAGCACTCACTTCTGATCCTGAAACTTTTACTTTTAATTTATCTGCCATCTCTAATAAAAGATTTCTATTAATTAACTCATTAAAAGCTATTGTATTCATTAGCTCTGGATCTATATTAGTTTCTAAATATCTTTTGTAATTCTCAGACATTATAGCCATAGATCTGTGTGCTTCTACCATTGTAACTTTTTTACCATTTAGTTTAAAAGCTAGTTGTGTATTTGCAGAACTACTTCTAAATGACATTGCATAACCTGCTATCAAACTTATTAAAAAGAATATTGTTACTACCCATATAACTGGTTTCATATTTTTTCTAAACTTTCTAATTGCCATTTTTAACCCCTCCGAAGAATTTTGTAAATATTATTTTGTATCTAACCCATATTTTCTGATTTTTTCATAAAGAGTTGTTCTTCCAATTCCTAAAAGCTTAGATGTTTCTTGTTTATTCCATCTTGTTTTTTGTAATGCCATTGCGATTACTACCTTTTCAACTTCATCTAAAGCATATATCTCTTGCTCTAATATATTTTTTAAAGGTCCTACTCCAATAACAGTTTTATTTTCAACTGTATCAGATTTCATTTTTATTTCTAATGGTAAATCTTCTACATCAATATTTCTATCGTTACATAAAATTACCATTCTTTCAATCATATTTTTTAACTCTCTTATATTTCCTGGATATGAGTATTCCATTAAATACTTCATAGCATCTCCTGAAATAACAGGTATTTCTCTTCTTAAATCTTTTACAATTTTATTTAAGAAGTAGTTTGCTAACATAGGAATATCATCTTTTCTATCTCTTAAAGGCGCTACTTCAATTGGGAAAGCTGTTAATCTATGATATAAATCTTTTCTAAATTTACCTTTTTCTGTTTCCTCTTTTAAATCCTTATTAGTAGATACTATAAATCTAACGTCTACTCTTCTTGATTTATTTCCACCAACTCTTCTAAATTCTCCATATTCGATAACTCTAAGAACTTTCGATTGAGCTTTTAAATCCATTGCTGATATTTCATCAAGGAATACAGTTCCACCATCTGCTTCTTCTAAAATTCCTTTTTTACTTGTAGTTGCTCCTAAGAATGCTCCTCTTTCATAACCAAATAACTCTCTTTCAATTAAATCTTCTGGTAAAGAAGCACATGAAATTGTTATATAGTTTTCTTTTCTTCTATCACTCTTTTTGAATATCTCTTTAGCAATTAACTCTTTTCCAACTCCATTTTCTCCTGTTATTAAAACAGTTAAGTCGCTCTCTGCTACTTTATCAATTAAGTTTTTTACCTCTTTAATTCTTGCAGATTGTCCAATTATTTCATTCTCATCTTCTGTATCTGAAAGCTTCTCTTCTAATTTTCTCTTCTCTTTTACTATCTCTAAGCTTCTTAAAGCTGGTATCATTATTCTGTTCATTTCTTTAACATCTACTGGCTTTAATAAATAGTTATAGATATCCGCTTCCTTCATCTCTTGAATTAAAGCTTCGTTTTCTTCATCAAGTAATCCTATTACTACGAAATCCTTTCCTATTCCATTTAACTTTCTCTTAGCTTCTGAAAAGTTAAACCATGTTAAATACTCGTCTAATAAAACTACGTCAAAATCACTCTCTCTTAACATATCTAGAGCATCTAATAAGTTATTAAATGTTATTATTTCATAAACTTCTGATAAAGCTTTTCTTACTTGTTTTAATGTTTCTTTTCTTTCTGAAACTACTAATATTGATTTTTTCATCCTTTTCCTCCTACTTTCTATTTTCGATAACAATGTATTATAATTGATATTTTGTTATTTTTCAAGACTTTTTTAAAAAATTCTGTTCTAGATTATTTCAAAGAGTTTCACTCTAAACATTAGTTCAAATTTCTCCTCTTTTTTCCTTTTTATTTTGTTATATTTTCTAAGTTAATGTTTTTTTTCTATATAAATTAATTTAACATAGACTTTAAAAACAGATTATAAAACATTTCAATCTCTCTAGTTATATCAATCGTTGCATATTTTTCAACCATTCTTTTATAACTATCTTCATCTACTACTTCTATTCCTGTTTGAGTTATCAAATATAATAAAAGAGTTGTTAATGATGAGCTTAACATTGTTCTAATTTTTTCTATTTCACTTCTATACTCTTCTTTTATATGCTCTCTATTGTTATTTAAAAACTCACTGAATATAATATCTCTTTTCATATATTCATCGTATGTTAAATTTATCTCTCCATTTTCATAGATTTTAGCAAATAAAAATAAGTTGTATCTATCATCTTTTAAAGTTAATCTTCTTCTAACAATCATTTTTAATTTTTCTTCAAAAGGAACATCTAAATCTCCTACTTCCTTTAAAAACTCTTTTCTACTTATAACTGAATTATCCATTATTTCTAGTAGTAACTCTTCTTTACTTTTAAAATAGTAATAGAACCCACCTTTTGCCATTCCTAAAACGTTAGCTATATCCTCTATTTTTGTATTTCTGATTCCATTAGCCGCAAATAAAATAGTTGCTGTCCTCTTTATACGATCTCTTTTCGTCACACAATCACGTCCTTATTTTTAATTAAAATTTAAAAATATTAAATATATCGTTAGCTGTTGCAAATATAATTAACCCAAATAACATAATCATACCAATCGTATGAACTCTTTCTTCAAGTTTCTTATCAACTTTTATTCCAATTAATTCTAATATAACAAATATAATTCTTCCACCATCTAAAGCTGGAAAAGGTAGTAAGTTAAATATTCCTACATTTATTGATAATATTGCTAATAACCAAATTAAAATTCCAGAGCTTCCACTTTTACTTGCATCTCCTACTACTTTAACTATTCCAACAGGACCACTAATATCTTTGGCCTTTACTTTTCCTGTTACAAGCATTTTAACTCCACCTAATGTATCTTCAAATACACCTATAAATATTTTAAAAGATTGTTTTATTCCCTCTCCAAAACTATACTTTTCAAATTTATACTCAGGAATTATTCCCATAATAGCTGGTTTTTCTTCACTTATCTTAGTTAACGGAACTACTATATCTAAAGTTTTTCCATCTCTTTCTATAACTACATCTAGCGCATCTCTTTTTTTAGAGTCCTTTGCTATTGTTTCACCAATTTCTGACCAAGTAGTTATTTGTGTTCCATCTATCTCTTTTATAATATCATTTTCCTTTAAAACTGTTGATGCTTTTGCCTCTTTTATTACATTTCCTACTATTGGATTTGTATTTTGAATAGCTTTTCCACTAGTAAATGTTATTCCTAAAATTACTAATAACGCTAGCATGAAGTTCATAAATACTCCTGCAAATAAAACTACAAATCTAGCAAATGGTGACTTACTATTAAAACCATTTTCTACTTTACTCTCAACTTCCATTCCGTCTATATTTACAAAACCACCTATTGGTATTATTCTAATAGAATATAAAGTTTTTCCAGTATAATAAGAATATAACTCTGGTCCCATTCCTATTGCAAATTCAGAAACAGGCATTTTAAAAAATCTTGCCGCTAAAAAATGACCCAATTCATGTATAAAAATTATTAATCCTAGTAATAATAGCGCTATTATTATATCCATTTTTCCTCCTGTTATAAGATTCCATTTACGAGCTCAAACACTTCATTTGAAATCTCTTCTATTGTTTTTAACCTATCATTTTCAACGCATTTGATCTCTTTCCAAGAGTATTTTTTTGATATTTCACACGCATTTTCATGAGATTTTTTTAAGTATTCAATATTTTTTTCATGAATATCTTTTTTATCCTCTCCAGTTATTTTATTTTTTCTTTCAGCCATTAATTTTTGAGCAGTTTCTGTCGGCATATTTAAGAAAATAACTAAATCTGGTCTTGGTATTCCCATTTTACTATATTCTAAATCCTCTAACCAAGATAGGTACATCTCTTTTTCTTGAGAATTATCTATTTTAGATGCTTGGTGAACCATATTTGATGTTGTATATCTATCTGTTATGATTATTCCTCCATCATTATAAAATTTTCCCCAATCAGTTTTGTAAGATGCATATCTATCTATTGCATACATCGTTGAAGCTGGATATGGATTTACTTTCTCAGCATCTGTTCCAAACTCTCCTGCTAAATACATCTTTACTGGAGCACACGCTGGGCTTTCATAATTTGGAAAAGATATTTTTCTTATATTACTTATTTTTTCTGATAATCTCTCAAACAGCACCGCTGTTTGCGTTTCTTTTCCACTTGAATCTGTTCCCTCTATAACTATAAGTCTTCCTCTTTTAATCTTTTGCATAATTGTCATAAACCCACTTTCTTGTTTCTTTATCTACATTTTTTATTACTTCTAAAGAATCTATCTCTTTAACCTTATGAAGTTCCATAGCTTTTTCTATTATCTCATATATTTCTAAAAATTTTATTTGACCTTTTAAAAATAACTCTACTGCAACCTCATTTGCCGAGTTAAAAACACAAGGCATTGTTTTTCCTATTTTTCCAGCTTGAAAAGCTAATTGTACTCCCTTAAATACTTCATTATCAACCTGACTAAAAGTTAGTTCTTTTAAAGTTTTTAAATTCAATCTTTCTAACGCACTACTTCCCTCTCTTTCAGGGTATGTAAATGCATATTGAATAGGTAGCTTCATATCTGGTGCTCCTATTTGAGCTATTATGGAGTTGTCTACAAATTCTACCATTGAATGAATTATACTTTGAGGATGCACTAGAACCTCAATATTTTCATAATCCACTCCAAATAGCATATGAGCTTCTATTACTTCTAATCCTTTATTAACTAAAGTTGACGAATCAATTGTTATTTTCTTACCCATAGACCAGTTGGGATGCTTTAAAGCTTCTTCAACTGTTACATCTTTTAATTCTTCTAAAGTTTTTCCTCTAAAAGTTCCACCACTAGCTGTAATAATTAAATTTTTTACCTCTTCTTTTCTACTTCCTTGCATACTTTGAAATAATGCTGAATGCTCACTATCAACAGGAATTATCTCAGCTTTTGGGTACTCTTTTAAAAGCTTATTTATATAATCTCCTGCAGCTACCATAGTTTCTTTGTTTGCTAAAGCAACTCTTTTTTCTTTTTTTATTGCCTCTACTGTAGCCTCAATTCCAACAGCTCCACTTATAGCTGTTAAAACTATATCAGCTTCATCTAAAGCTCCCATAAGTTTCAACCCATCATCTCCAAAATATATTGTTTTTTCTGGATATAATCTCTTTAAAATTTCAGCATTTTTTTCAGATCCTATACAAAGATACTTTGGATTAAATTTCTCTATTTGCTCTTTAAATAACTCTAAATTTGAATACGCAGACATCCCTATAACCTTGAATTTCTCTTTTTTTGCTTCTATAACTTTTAATGCATTTGTTCCAATACTTCCTGTAGAACCCAATATAGTTATACTTTTCATACTTCCTCTCCTCAAATTCTTTATATTTCTCTTCTAAAAAAATGGTAGCTTTTTAAGCTACCCTTTTCTCTAAATAAATTTTAATAAATAATAAACAACTGGTACAACAAACAGCATACTATCAAAACGATCTAATATTCCACCATGTTCTCCTAGTAATTTTCCTGAATCTTTTACTTTAAACTCTCTCTTAAACATAGATTCACCTAAATCACCTATTTGAGCTACGATACTAATTAAAAATCCAAATAATAAAACTACTATTGTACTTACATCAGTTCCAAAAATATTAAAATACTTATTTATTAGATAAATAGTTCCCATTGTAAAAACTATTCCTCCAATAGAACCTTCTATAGATTTCTTTGGACTAATTGAACTAAATCCTTGTTTAAATATTTTTCTACCGATTCCCATCCCTACAAAATATGCAAAGGAATCACATACCCATACTAAAATCTGAATTGTTAATAACCATTTTCCACCATTTGGAAGGTAGTTCATTAGTAATAGATGTGTAAACAATCCCGAAATATAAACAACTCCAAGCAGTGTAACTCCAATATCTCTACTAGAATTTTCAACTTTATTTTGTAAAACTTTTTTCCCTATTAAAGCTATTGTTAATAGCGTTATAGGCATAAGTATAAGTGTTGAATTATCTACATTTGTGAAATATATTATATTTGGTATAGCCAATCCAGCTATATACCCTAAATTTACATCTGGTTTTTTCCCACCAATTTCTGCCATTTTATAAAATTCAAACAACCCTACTAATATAACAAAGTTTACAAACAGTAATAGTAAAAATCCTCCTTTTAACAATACTGTTATTAAAAGTGGTATTCCTATTAAAGCTACTAATATCCTATTTAACATCTATTTTACTCCTCCAAAACGCCTATCTCTTTTTTGATAACTCTCTATAGCCTTTATTAACTCATCTTTATTAAAATCTGGCCAATAAGTATCTGTTACATATATCTCAGAATAGGCTATTTGCCATAATAAAAAATTAGAAATTCTCATCTCTCCACTTGTTCTTATTAGTAACTCTGGATCTGGTAACTGGTTGTATAAATATTTTTCTACAGTTTCCTCAGTTATCTCTTTTTCATTATTTTTTACAATCTCTTTTATAGCATCAACTAATTCAGCTCTCCCTCCATAGTTAAAAGCTATATTCAATGTTATCCCTGTATTTCCTTTTGTCGCCTCTTCTAACTTACTAATCTCTGCAAGAAGATCTTTGCTAACACCCTCTTTTCTTCCAGAAACTAAAAATTTAACATTATTTTTCATCAATAATTTTTTTTCATTTTTTAAATAAGTTTTGAAAAGAAACATTAAAGTATCCACTTCTTCCTTTGCTCTTTTCCAATTTTCTGTTGAAAAAGCATAAACTGTTAAATATTTTATACCTAACTCTCCACAAGAAGTTAATATCTTTCTTAAAGTATCTGCTCCAGCTTTATGTCCATATGTTCTAGGCATTCCCTTTTCCTTTGCCCAACGTCCATTCCCGTCCATAATTATTGCTATATGATTTGGTACTCTTAAACTCATTATTTCTCTCCTCTCAATAAATCACTAAATTTTACCATATTTAGAACATTTTTTCCATAAAAAAAATGGTTCCTAAGTGAACAAAAGAGGTAGTTTTTATGCTACCTCCTTTTACTTTTTGTATAGTTTATTAACTTTTATGAACTCTGCTACCTCTTTTGGTACCATATTTTCTATTGATTCCTCATTTAAAATAGCTTCTCTTACCCTTGTTGAAGAAAAATTTAAAAATGGATTTTTAACTTGTAAAAGATTTGAATCTTTTAATATAGTACTATATCCCTCTCTTTGAAGAACGACTACCTTAGCTAATTTTAAAATTTCTTTATAATTTTTCCATTTATGAAAATACTCTCCAGAATCTTCACCAATAATTTCAAAATACTCATTTCCTGGATAAGTTTCAATAATTTTTAATAATGTGTCATAGGTAAATGAGATATCTTTTGATTTAGTTTCTATATCTGAAACCTCTATCTTTTTTTCATTTTCAAATGCTATTTTACACATTTTTAATCTCATAGTAGCATCCGCTAATGTGTTTTTTCTATGAGAAGGAGTTCCTACTGGTATAACAATAAGTTTATCTAATTTTAAATAATCTACAATAAACTTCGCCATATAAATATGACCATTATGAATAGGATTAAAGCTTCCTCCGTATATACCTATTTTCATCTTTAGCCAATCTCCGCAATAGCTTCAATTAAACACTCTGTAGTAGTACTTTCTAAAATACTCTCTCTAATTTTTTTATCTCTAAAAATTTTAGCTAATGACGAAAGTAGTTCTAAATACTTTTTACTTTCACCTTTTGGTGCTCCGACTAATATTACTATTTTAACTTTTTCTCCATCTAATGAATCAAAATTTACAGGTCTCTTTAATAGTGCAACTGATACTACAATATCTTTTACCACTTCTGTTCTTGCATGAGGAATTGCAACTCCCATTCCAATTCCAGTAGTTCCTACATTTTCTCTTTCTAAAACCTCTTTATAGAATATATCCTTATCAGAAATCAAATCGCTATTTTCAACCATATTAGATACCATTATTTTTAATATCTCATTTTTTGAAACAGATTTATTATCTATAATGTTAATCATTTTTATATTAAAATAATTTAACACTTGTTGCCCCCTTTAAAACTTTATGCTATTTAAAATTTCATCATCAATTTGCCATTGAGTTAGTCTATTTTGATTTTTAACTCCACTTAATAACATCGCTCTATATTTCTTTTCATTTTTATAAGTATAACTTTCCAATACTTTTTTATATGCTAATAATGATATGTTTTCAGAAATTTCAGTAATCTCACTTTCATTTTCTATAGCATTTTCTAATTGACTTAAATCATATCTTTGTTTTGTAAAATAGCTAATAACAAGATATCCTATCTCATCTACCCATCCTATATTTTCTATAATCTCTTTCATAGCTAAAGCCATTAAAGGTTTATAAAAGTTTATATTATCCATAAGAGATAGATTAAATAGAGTTTTCAAAAACTCCTCTTTATCCTTTAAAGCTAGCTCTTTTCCATATTTTTTAGAAAATTCTAATTCGCCTTTTATCACTAGCTTCATAAAATTCTCTTTCAACTTATCAACAGGTACATTTGATAATCTTTCAATTTTTTTCTCTTTAATTCTCTCTATCTTATTGCTCTCTTCTTTTAAAACTCTTTCAAAAATCTCATCATTTTCACAAAATACCATTAGAGGAATTGAAAAATTCATCTCTTTTCTCTTAACTACACCATCACAATCTATAGTTAAGTAGGCTCTTTTGTCAAGAGTATCCGCATTTTCAATTACTTTTGCTACTCTTTTTTCTATTCTATTTTTCATTTATTTCACCAAATCCTTTTAAACTATTATCTTCTAACATTGTAAACTCTATTTTAAGAACAAATAAATTGTCCATTTCTAATCCTTTAGGAAGTTTTACTAAATCTTTTTCTGTTGTTATTATAAAATCTGCATCCATCGCTTTCGCTCTTTTCTTTATAACATCAAAGTCTTTCTCTTTAAAATCATGGTGATCCATAAAATCTACTCTTTCTATGTACTCTGGATTTAAAGAAATTACTGTCTTTTCAAAATTAAGTGGATTTGCAAGACCTGAAAAAAGAAGAACTCTTTTTCCTGCTACCCAAAATAATGGCTTTGCATTTCCTTTTATATCACACAATGAAGTCACTCCATGTTTAGCAACTGAAACTGACTTTTTAAATTTCACTTTTAAAAATCTTTTTAATGTCTCTAAATCACTTTCAGATATTAAATCTGATTTTGTTATTATAAATTCACTTGCTCTCTCTCCACCTTTTTGAAAGTCCTCTCTTAAAGTTCCTTTAGGTAATAACGCTCCCCAGCCAAAAGGATTTGTTGCATCAATCAATACAATATCTCTATTTCTCTTTAGTTTTCTATGCTGAAAACCATCATCTAATATTATTGTGTCTACTCCAAACTTTTCCACTGCTAATTTACAAGCCTCATATCTATTTCTTCCAACTATAACAGGCATTTTTAAATTTAAAGCATGGATATAAGGCTCGTCTCCACTCTCTTTAGATGTAACTAATATTTTTTTTCCATCACTTACCACTAATGGATCAATTTTTCTTTTTCCTCTATATCCTCTTGATACTATAGCAACTTTTCTCCCCATTTTCAGAAGTTTTTTTGCAAAGAATTGAACTGCTGGAGTTTTACCAGTACCTCCAACAGTTATATTCCCTATACATAAAATATCAACATCTGGTATCTCATTTATTTTAAGATACCTTTTATCGTAAAGCCAATTTCGTATTGAGGTTATTAAAAAATATATATACGATAAAAGTCTCATTTTTTCCTCTCTTTACTAAATTTTTACTTGAACTAATTTAGAAATTCCTATTTTTTTATTCATTGTTACTCCATATAGAGAATCTGATGCTTTCATAGTTTCTTTATTATGAGTTATTAAAATAAATTGAGATCTATCAGTAAACTCTTTTAATTTTCCAATTAATTTTCTGGTATTTTTTTCATCAAGAGCAGCCTCAATCTCATCTAAGAATGTAAATGGACTAGGTTTATACATAAATATTGCCATTATAAATGCTATTGCAACCATTGACTTTTCTCCACCAGAAAGCAGTGAAAGAGCTTGTCTTTTTTTATTTTTGTACTTTACCGATATTTCAACACCACAATTTTGGAAATCTTCTCCATTATGAAGTGATAACTTTCCTTCTGAGTTATCTAATGTCTCTATACACATCTCATTAAAGTTTTTATTTATCTCCTCATAAGCTTCATAGAATTTCTCTTCAATTGTTTGGTCAATCTCTTTTATTAAAAGAGATAAACTTTTCTCTCCTTTTACTAAATCCTCTCTTTGTAGATCAATAAATTTATATTTATTGTCTAACTCCTTAAACTCCTCAATTGAAAGTAAATTTACAGATTCAAAACCTCTTAATTTTAATTCTAACTCTCTTACTTTTGTTCTTGAAGCTTTTATATCCTCCTCTTTTAGAGAATACTCTTCAACTTCTAGCAACTCTTCTAATTGAACTAAAATCTCTTCAATCTCTCTAGAAATTCTCTCCTTTCTTTCTAGCTCTCTATTTAAAATCTCTTTCTCTTTGAATAAAGTTGTTTCAATTTCTCTTGAATTTTTTATCATATCTTTTGATTTTTCTTCTAAAATATGATCCTCTTTTTTCATATCTTTTAGTTCTTGGTTTTCATTTTCAAATTTTATATTTTTATTTTTTATATCTTCTGCTATAGTATGAGCCTTTTCTTCTAATTTTTCAAGTTCTTTTTTTATTTCTATTAAAATATTTGATATTTTATCCTTTTTCTCCTGTTGCTCTCTTTGCTCATTTTTTTCTTTCTCTTCTTCTTTTTCAATTTGAACAAATCTATCTTTACTATTTAGATACAGTATTCTTATATCTGAAAATTTATTTCTTAAATCATTTATCTCTGTATTTAAAATTTGAATTGTAGAATTTTCATTATCTAATTCATTTTTTAAATCTGACACTATTTTTTCAGTTATCTCTTTTTCACTTTGAGAGTTTTCAACTCTTTTAGCGTACTCTTTACTATAATTTTCCTCTTCTTGAATCTCAATATCTACTACTCTTTTTTCTTTTTCTAGCTTTTCACTTCTTGATTTTAAATCTAAATATAACTCCTCTGCTATTTTAGATTGTTTTCTTAGACTATCTTCTAGCGCATCAATTCCGCCTATTTCATCTTCGTACTTCTCAAGTTTTTTACTCATAACTTGAATTTTTTCATTCCAATCCTTTAATTTTAATGACATCTCTCTTGTGCTATCTTCTAAAGTTTTAATCTCTTTTTTTCTTTCAAAAATCTGAGCAACAATAGAGTTTGAATTTTCTCCACCTGTTATTCTTCCTCTAGAGCTTAATAACTCACCAGAAAGAGTTACTATATTTCCGCTATAACTATTTTCTTTTAAGATTTTTAAAGCAACATCTGCCTCTGTTACAACTAAAATATTTCCCAATAGCATATCTAATACTTTACTATATTTTTTATCTACAGTTACTAAATCTGATGCTCTTCCTACAACACCCTCTTTTTTAGGAATATCTTTTATTGAACCAACTTTAATTGTATCTAAAGCTAAAAACGATGCTCTTCCAGCTTTTTTTTCTTTTAAAACTTCTATTCCTTTTTTAGCTACTTCACTTGTTGTTACAACTATATCCTGCAAATTACCTGGAATCGCTGCTTCTATTGCCTTTTGATAGTTCTCTGGCACAGTTATTAATGATATCACTGCACCTTCTACTCCTGGTATCTTAGCATTTAAAACCTCTTTTACACCTTTATAAAATCCTTCATTACTTTCTTGAACTCTGTAAAGAGCTTGAAGTTTAGCAGAGGCTCTTTTTTCTTCAAATTCAGCATTTCTTACTAATTCAGCAGCTTTATTCATATCTCTACTTAAATCACTAATCTCTTGCTCTAATTTTATCTGTCTCTCTTCTGTTTCTTTCAATTCTTTTTGTTTTAACTCTTTATTTTTTAAAGCTTTCTCTAACTCTTTCGAATTCTCTTCTATTTTTTTATCGAATCCCTCTTTCTCCTCTTTTAAAGATGAAATCTTGAATTCACTACCTTTCATTCTTCTTGTAGAACTTTCGATTTCGTTTAAAAGTTTTAACTTTTCAACTTCTAAATCCATTATTTTTCTCTTTTTTAATTCGATACTAATCTCTTTATCTCTTTTGTTTGTTTCTTTATCCTCAATAGCTTTTTCAAACTCTTTATTTTTTGTTTCAATATCTAAAACTCTTTCTTTTACTCTCTCTTTTTCCTCTTTTAGTTTTACTAATATCTGATCTTTAGATTCTACTGTTTTTTCTACTAAAACAATCTCTTCCTCTTTTTGTTTTAATTCTCTTGTATAAGATGTTATTCTTTCTCTAACTCTTATCTCTTCTTTTTCTAATGATTCAATCTCAGACCTTAAAGATGTATTACTTTCTGAAAAATTCTCTATCTTTGAGTATAACTCTTTTCTTCTATTTTCAATTGAATTAAGTTCTATCTCTAATTTTTTTAACTCCTCTTCCAACGTTGAAGTTATTGTTACTAGTCTTTCTTGCTCTTTTTCTCCTGATTTTAATATTTCATCTTTAGAGTTTAAATCAAATGTTAAAACTCCTTTTTGTAAAATATTTTTCTCATCTTTTAAAGCTAAATATTCAACTGCTTTTTTAGATTGTTTTTCAACTCTTGCTCTATTTTCACCAATCTCACCTAGAACTAGTTCTATTTTTTCAAGCTCATTTTGAACTTTTTCTAATCTTTTTTCAGATTCCATTTTTTTCTGTTGAAACTTCTTTACTCCAGCAGCTTCCTCTATTATACTTTTTATCTCTTTATTTGAAGATGAAATTATTCTTTCTACTTTTCCTTGTCCTATTACAGAATAAGCACTTTTTCCAACTCCAGTATCTAAAAATAGTTCTCCAATATCTTTTAATCTAACTTTTTTATCGTTGATTAAATAATCGTTATCTCCATTTTGAGACATCTTTCTTGTGATTTTTATACTATCAGCTTCAATTGGAAAAAAGTTATCTCTATTGTCTATAAAAAGAGAAACTTCTGCATAATTTGCAGGCTTTTTTCCCTCTCCACCAGAAAATATAATGTCTTTACTCTCTTTAGCTCTTATATTTTTATAAGATTGTTCTCCTAAAACCCATAATATTCCATCTAATATATTTGATTTTCCACTTCCGTTTGGTCCAACAATAGAGGTTATTCCTCCATCAAAATCTATTCTTATTCTTTCACCGAAAGACTTAAATCCATAAATTTCTACACCTTTTAAGTACATCTTATCTCCCTAATAACTTTTGTCTTAAAAAAAGCTAACCCATTTAGGTTAGCCTATATTTAATATTTTATCAATTCCATTTTTTAAAGCTTCTAAAGCTTTTGCTCTATGGCTAATTTGATTTTTTATTTCAGGCATCTCAGCAAATGTTTTATCATACTCTGGTAAATAGAAATGAGGATCATATCCAAAGCCTTCTTTTCCTCTAGCTTCATCTATAATTACTCCCTCTATTTCACCTCTAAATGAGTGATACTCTCCATTTGGTTTTCCTAAAGTTATCACAGTCACAAATTTTGCTTTTCTATTCTCTATCCCTTGTAAGTTCTCTATTAGTTTTTTATTATTTGCCGCATCATTTCCATCTTCTCCAGCATATCTAGCAGAGTAAACTCCTGGCTCACCATTTAAAGCTTCAACACAAAGACCAGAATCATCTGAAATTGTGATCATATTTGTAAATTTTGCTATCTCCAGTGCCTTCTTTTTCGAGTTTTCTTCAAAAGTATCTCCATCTTCTATAACCTCAGGAATTTCTATTCCATCTTTTATAGAAAGTATTTCAAAATCTAATCCAGATAAAATTTTTGACATCTCATCTATTTTTTTCTTATTTCCTGTGGCTAAAAATATTTTCATTACTTAGAAAACTCCTCCTCTATCTCTTTTCTTTGGATATCTATTAATTCATAAATCCCTTTTTCAGCTAAATCTAATAACTCATTTAACTCTTTTCTTGAGAAAGTTGCTTCTTCTCCAGTTCCCTGAATCTCTACAAACTCCCCTTTATCATTCATAATTACATTCATATCTACTTCTGCTTCTGAATCTTCAGTATACATTAAATCAAGTATTGGAGTTCCTTTTACAGTTCCTACAGATATTGCTGCAATGTTAGCGATAATTGGATTTTCTGTTAATAATCCTTTTTCTATAAGTCTTCTCATAGCCATTTCTAAAGCTATAAATCCACCCGTGATTGATGTAGTTCTCGTTCCACCATCTGCTTGAATTACATCACAGTCGATAGTTATTGTTCTCTCTCCTAATTTTTCAAGGTCAATACAAGCTCTTAAAGCTCTTCCTATAAGTCTTTGAATCTCCATTGTTCTTCCACCAAGTTTTCCTTTAGCAGCTTCTCTTTGGTTTCTCTCTCCTGTTGCTCTTGGTAACATTGAATATTCTGCTGTTATCCATCCTTTACCTTGATTTTTTAAAAAAGGCGGTACCTTCTCTACAACTGTTGCAGTACAAATAACTTTTGTATTTCCAATTTCTATTAAAACACACCCTTCAGCATACATAGTGTAGTTTCTAGTAATCTTTACTTCTCTTTTTTCATTTGTTTTTCTTCCGTCTAATCTTATCATTTCTCTTCCTCTCTATATATACTGTTCTAACTCTTCAAGTTTTTGGTTTTCAATTAGATCTACTGTTTCTATAGGCTCTATTTTCCCAAACTGAATCTCGTAAAGTTTTCTGTATATTCCGTTATTTTCTAGTAATTTTTGATGCGTTCCAACCTCTTTTATCTCTCCATTTTCCATTACAACTATTTTATCTGCATTTATTATTGTAGATAATCTATGAGCTATAACAAAAGTAGTTCTTCCCTTCATCAGAGTATCTAAAGCTTCTTGAACTAATCTTTCTGATTCTGTATCTAAAGCTGATGTTGCCTCATCAAGTATCATAATACTTGGATTTTGAATCAATGCTCTAGCTATTGCAAGCCTTTGCTTTTGTCCACCTGATAAAAGAACTCCTCTTTCTCCAACTTCTGTTTCAAATTGATTTGGTAACTCCATTATAAAGTTATACGCATTTGCCATTTTAGCAGCATTTATTATTTCATCTTTCGAAACATTATCTTTTCCAAAACCAATGTTTTCACCAATAGTTCCACTAAATAAGAAAGTCTCTTGTGGCACTATTCCAATATGATTTCTATACTTTTGTAATGACATCTCTCTTATATCAATATCATTTATTTTTATACTTCCTGAAGTTATATCGTAGTATCTTGGTAATAGATTTACCAAAGTTGTTTTTCCACTTCCACTTTTTCCTACTAAAGCAACTACTTCTCCTGCCTTAACATTTAAGTTAAAGTTTTTTAATACTTTTTCATCTCCATCATCATACTTAAAGTCAACGTTATTAAAATCAATTTTCTCTATAGTTTCAGGTACTTCTTTAACATCTTCTCCTATATGATCTGGTTCTAATTCTACATCTAAAATTTCAATTACTCTATCTGCAGAGGGTAAAGCTTCTTGTAACTCACTATTTCTTTTAATTAAAGTTTTTAATGGTTGCTGCATAAGTCCTATTGCAGTTATAAAAGATATTAGATCTCCAGGTGTCATACTTTGAACAACAATTATTTGATATCCACCATAACCTGCAACTAATAGAATCATTATTGTTGCTAAAACTTCATTTATAGGTGATATTTTAGCCTTTATTTTTGTTGTTTTATATATTTTATCAAACTCTTCTTGAGTTACATCCATATATTTATCAATAATCTTATCACTTCTATTAAAACCTTTTATAACTGATATTCCAGATAACGCTTCTTGAACAAAAGCAGTTACATCTCCAACTGTATCCTGTCTTACTCTCCCTGATTTTCTAATTTTCTTTGTATATTTTTTTACCATAGAAAGTATCGCTGGTAAAACAGTTAATGATATTAGTGCCAATACAAAGTCAACTTGAAACATTCTGAATAAAAGAGCAACAACAGTTACAAACTCTTTCAACATATCAAACAACATAAATCCTATTCTTCCAAGAGTTGTTGAATCTCCTGAAAGTCTAGCCATTAAATCTCCTAGCTTATTTTGTTTAAAATACGCTATTGGTAATCTTTGTAAATGTGAGAATACATCTATTTTAATATCTCTTCTTATTTTTTCTGTTATGTATCCTGATGAAATATCTGCAAAATAGTTTGTTATAACTTTCAAAATAGTAGATGCAAAAATAGCTCCAATAACAATCATCATCATTTTTGCATTTTTCTTTACTAAAACATCATCTATTAAATATTTACTTAGCCAAGCAGGTACTGCACTCATCAAAGATGTTACAGTAGATAATAATATTACTCCTAACATAGCTGTTTTATATTTCAAACTATATTTTAAGAAAGTTTTTAAAGATTTATTTTTAAAAAACCCCATTATTTTCCTATCTAATTCATTAATTTTTTCCATTTTATTTTCCTTTCAATAAAAATTCAGCATATCTTTTTGTAATATCTACTCCAGAAAGCTTCTCTCTTATTCGTTGAATTTTTTCTTGAACAGAGTCTAAATTTTCTAAAACAGTTTTCATACTTTTTTCTATTTCTACAGAGTTACATCTTTTTTGTAATAACTCTGGAAAAACCTCTTCATTTAAAGTTAAATTTGGTAAAGATACAAAACCAACTTTTAAAATATATTTAGCTATTACATAATTTATAAAATTAGTTTTATAAACGACTATTGTTGGAATTCCTAGTAAAGCTAGCTCCAAAGTAACTGTTCCTGATGCAGCTATAGCAATTTTACTCTCTTTAACACTTTTATTTAAAGATATATCATAACAAATTTCTAAATTTTTTAAATCTGCTAAATTTTCATCTATCCACTTTAAATGCTCTTTTGAAGAAAGTTTTAGAAGATATTTCTCATTTGGATTCTTTTTTACAAGATCTATGAAATCAGGTATTAAAGATTTTATCTCCTGTTTTCTACTACCTGGAAGCAATAAAATTTTGTCTCCAGTTCTATCTATTTTTTTATATCTCTCTGTAAATGGATTTCCATAGTAAATTGCATCTACATTATGTTTTTTATAAAAATCAACTTCCCATGGAAAAATAACCATAATATGATCCGCTAATTTTAGTTTATCAATTCTTTTTTCTCCCCAAATCCAAAGTTTTGGAGGAATATAGTAAAAAATTTCAACGTCTTTAATCTCTTTTTTTAGTAATTCTAAAAATTTTAGATTAAACCCACCATAATCTACCATAATAACTTTTTTTATATTTTCTCTTTTTATAAAATTAAGATACTCTTCAGCTTTATTTTTTAAATAACTGTATTTTTTTATCGCTTCAGTAAATCCCATAATCGCTAATTCATCGATATCCTGTATTATATTAACTCCTACATTTTTAGAGTGTTTGCCTGCCACTCCATAAAACTCTACATTTTTATCTAATTCTTTAGCTTCTTTAACTAAATAAGATAGGTGTAAATCTCCTGACACCTCTCCTGTAGAAACAAATATTTTCATATTTTCACTCCAATAATAAAGATATTATTTTTTTCTGCTAACTCTATACAATCTTTCATATCTAAAAATAACATCTTATTTGCTTCAGCTACAATTCCTTTAGCTTTTATTTGTACGGCTCTTTTTACTGTTTCTATTCCTACTGCTGGTATATCAACTCTCATATCTTGCTGAGGTCTTGCCATTTTTATGATTATGCACTCTTCTCCTGCATACTCTCCAGCTCTTTCTATTGTTTTATCAGTTCCCTCTATTCCCTCTAAGGCTACTACTGATGACTCCTTACAAACAACTGTTTGACCTGCATCTATTTCACTTAGTGCTTTAGCTGCTTCAATCCCTATTTGTATTGTTTTTTTATCCTCTTGAGAAGGTACATTTTTAGTATAACACCTCTCTTTAAACATCATATCTCCTAATAAATGATTTTGAGGTAATACTTTTATCTTATTTAATCTTAAAAATGATATAACACCAAATAATAAAGTCTCATCTTTTTTATCTGGTAATTTTTCCATTAGTCTTTCTCCAAAATAATCTAATTTCATCTCTTGAAATAAAATTGATTTCTCTACTTTTCCAAGCATTACAACTTCTTTTATATCATTTAGCAATAAATATTTTGTTATTTCTCCTATTTCTCCTATATTGAAGCTTTTATAATTTTTATGATTTTTTATTTCTTCTTCAATTGTATCAAAAAGTCCTATTAAGTATACCTCTATCCCTTTAGCTTCCGCTTCTTTAAGGAAATATAGAGGTAACTTTCCGTTACCTACTATTATTCCAACTTTTTTCATTATCTTGTAATCCCCCTGTTACTAGTTTTTATAAACTCTACAAGATACTTTATATTTTTGTCTTCAGGAAATTCATTTTCAAGCTCAACTAAAGCATCTTTCAATGGATTTCCATTTCTAAATATAATTCTATATGCTTTTTTTAAATTTGAACGATCCTCTTCTGTAAATCCTTTTCTTCTAAGTCCAACAGTATTTAATCCTCTTATTACAGCTTTATTTCCTTCTGCCATAACAAATGGACAAATATCTTGATTTATTGCACTCCCTCCACCAGTCATAGAGTAAGAACCTATTCTACAGAATTGATGAACAGGTGTTAAGCCACCAATTATAGCAAAATCATCAACAGTTACATGTCCTGCTAAAGTAACTCCATTTGCTAGTATACAATTATCTCCTACTATTACATCATGAGCTACATGTACATATGCCATTAATAAATTATTGCTTCCAATTCTTGTTTCCCATCTATCATCTGTTCCCCTGTGAATTGTTACAAACTCTCTAATGCTATTGTTATCTCCAATTATAGTCTTTGTTGGCTCACCTTTATACTTTAAATCTTGCGAAGCTTTACCAATAGAAACAAAAGAATAGATTGTGTTATTTTCTCCTATTTCAGTTATTCCCTCAACTACAACATGAGATTGTAATACTGTATTTTTTCCTATCCTTACGTCTTTTCCTACTATACAGAAAGGACCTATCTTTACTCCCGGTTCCAGTATTGCTCCATCCTCAACTATAGCAGTGCTATGAATTTCAGTCACTATTTTTTCACCCTACTCTCTATTTTTCCATAATAGTAAATGTAAATGATGCCTCAGTCACCACTTTGTCATCTACTTTTGCTACTCCTGTAGCTTTTACTATGTTTCTTCTTAATTTATCAACTTGTACTTCATATATTAATTGATCTCCTGGTCTAACTGGAGCTTTAAACTTTACATTTTCAATTGCAGCAAAATATGGTACTTTTCCTTCTGTATCGTCTAAAACTAAAACTCCTAAACACTGTGCCATTCCTTCTACTATTAAAACTCCTGGCATAATTGGATGTCCTGGAAAGTGCCCATTAAAAAACTCTTCATTTACAGTTACGTTTTTTAATCCTCTTATTTTTTGCGCCTCTTTATCCATCTCTAGAACTCTATCAACTAATAAAAACGGATATCTGTGTGGTATTCTTTTCATTATCTCCATAACATCTAACATATTTTTTCCTCCTGCTTTTTAAGTAATTTTGCAAATTCTATATCTAAAGCATGACCTGCTTTGATAGCTATTATGTGTCCTTTTATAGGTCTATTTAATACTTTTAAGTCACCTATTAAATCTAAAATTTTATGTCTCACAAACTCATCTTCAAATCTTAAACCATCAGGATTTAAAACTCCATCTTTTTTTACAACAATAGCGTTATCTAATGTTCCTCCTAAAGCTAAATTATTTTTCTTTAAGTAATCTATTTCATAATCAAATCCAAAAGTTCTTGCATTTGCTATTTCATTTTTATAAGATTCCATATCTAAGACAACTTCTAACATCTGACTTTTTAAAAATGTATGATCAAACTTAATAGTATAAGTTATTTTATATCCATCATAAGGTAATGCTACTATATGTTTATCTCCTACTGTTAAATTTATTGGTGTTTTTATTTCAATCTCTTTAACCTCTTCTTCTAACTCTTGAATCCCAACACCTTCAATAACTTCTAGAAAAACCCTCGCACTTCCATCTCCTATAGGAAGTTCATTTCCATCTAACTCAACAATTAGATCTGTTATCCCAGCTATATAAAGAGCTGATAAAAAATGCTCAATTGTGTAAACTGCTGCTCCAAACTCATTTTTTAAGTTTGTTCCTCTTGTTAAATCAAATGTATTTTCTATATCCATAGAAATTTCATTTTTACCACTCTCTAAATCTACTCTTTTAAAGACTATTCCACCACTTTTAGCTGGAATTAATTTCATTTTTATCTCTTCACCTTTGTGAAGACCAATGCCATTATATTGAATTTCTTTATTAAGAGTTTTTCTCTTCATAAATTTTCTCTCCTTTTAACCTATGCTTTAGTTAAAAATTTTGTTGCTAAAGCTAAAGCTATATCTTTTTTCCCATCTACAAATTGTACACCTAATTTTTTTTCTGATATTTCAACTACTTTTCCTAATCCAAACTTTGTATGAATAACTTTTTCTCCCATAGCAAAAGGAGAATTTGAAATATTTTTCATTTTTTTTAAATCTTCTGCAGTTATAATATTTTTATAACCTGTTATTTTTTTATCATTTGTAGAAAGTTTTGATTTCGGTAATAAATCTTGAACTTTCTCCACTTTATCTAAAACTTCTATAGGAAGCTCCTCTATAAATCTTGATTTTATCTTTGTTAAAAACTCACCATAAACAAATCTACTTTTTGCATGTGTTAGGTATAATTTCTCCTCAGCTCTAGTAATTGCAACATAACAAAGTCTTCTCTCTTCCTCTAATTCCTCTGGATTGAAAAGCACTTTCTTTGAACCAGGAAAAATATCGTCTTCCACTCCAGTCAAGAAAACAACAGGGAACTCCAACCCTTTAGAGTTATGGATTGTCATTAATTTTATATAATCTGACTCCCCTTCTAAATCATCTGTTGCACTAACAAGAGATATATTCTCTAAATATTCTCTCAATGTTAAAAAGTCCACCGTTTTTTCCAACTCTACTATAGAGTTTTTTAATTCCTCTACGTTTTCTATTCTTCCCTCAGCTTCTGCGCCATATGTTGAGTTTAAATAAGAGAAATATCCTACTCTTCTTATTAATTCATCAAATACCTCACTTACACTTCCTTCATGACTTAACTCTATTAAGTCATTTAAAATCGTATATAACTCATCTAAAGCTATTTTTACACCTGAAGTTAAACCTGGAATCTCCATTCCTTTTCCTAGAGCTTCAAACATTGAAATATTTGTTTCACTTGCATAATCTCTTATTTTTTCTATACTTTTATCCCCTATTTTTCTCTTAGGGACATTTATTATTCTATTTAAATTAATTGTATCTTGAGGATTATTTATCACTGTTAAATACGCCACTATATCTTTTATTTCAGCTCTTTGATAGAATTGCATTCCACCAAAAACCTTATATGGAATATTATATTTTAATAATCCCTCTTCAAAAAGTCTAGATTGAGCATTTGTTCTGTAAAGAATTGTAAACTCTCTATAACTTTTTCCCATATTTTTTCTTTTTACAATCTCTTCAATTATATAATTTACTTCTTCTCTTCCATCTAAACACTCTTTTACAGTAATTAATTCTCCTTGAGGTTTTTTAGTCCATAAATTTTTATCTTTTGCTGTTTTATTGTTTTTTATCACTTCATTTGCTGCTGTCAAAATCGCAGATGTTGAACGATAATTTTCTTCAAGTTTAACAACTAAAGCATCTTTATAATCCTTCTCAAAATCTAATATATTTTTTATATTAGCACCTCTAAATCCATATATACTCTGATTTTCATCACCAACTACACATATATTTCTATATTTCGCTGCTATTTTAGTAACTATATTATACTGAATATTATTTGTATCTTGATATTCATCTACCATTATATATTGAAATTTTTCTTGAAGCTTTTCTAAAACCTCTGGAATATCTAGTAGTTTATGAAGGTTAACTAGAATATCTGAAAAATCCATTCCATTATTCTCTTTTAAAGTTCCGTTATATCTTCTATAACACTCTAATATTATTTTATAATTAGAATCAAATCTATTTTCTTTTTCATAATCAGATACACTTACACTATTTTCCTTTAGTTTTGATATAATTGAAACTACAGCTCCTTCTGTTAATGACTTATCATTAACAACAAGTTCTTTCATAATTCCTCTTATCACTCTTTTTTGATCATCTGTATCATATATTGTAAAATTAGCATTATAACCTAATTTATCTCCATATACTCTTAGCAATCTTACACCAAAAGAGTGAAAAGTCGATATCATAGCTTTGTGTGCATCTTCTCCAATTAAAAGTTCAACTCTTTCCCTCATCTCTTTAGCCGCTTTATTTGTAAATGTAACTGCTAAAATCTTATAAGGAGAGATTCCTTTTTCATTTATCATATGTGCAATTCTATACGTAATGGTTCTTGTTTTTCCAGATCCCGCTCCTGCTAATATTAAAAGTGGTCCTTCAATTTTTTTAGCTGCTTCTCTTTGTTTTTCATTTAATTTATCTAATATACTCATAATTACTCCTTTAAAATTATACCATATAATTATATTACTATTCAAATAAAATACCCGATTTTCCAATAGTTTTTTTGGATTTTATCGGGTATCATAATTAATTATTTTTTATTCAACGTCTTCTTTTGATCTCTCTGTAAAAAATTTTGTTAAATTAACTAGTATATAGTAACAAGTAACTATAAACATGCTGTATTTCAACGTCACTAAAATTAAGACAATAAATGGTATTGTTAGCTTTTTAGGAACAAATCCAAATACTTTATCAGGTGTTTTAAATGGTATTGTACTTACCATTAAAATTGCAGCTAATAGTGTCAACCCTACAAAAACTTCAATTGAAAATAGATTCATTCCAAAATTTGTTTTTATTACCTCAACAAATAATAAGTACGAGCATACAACTGACGCTCCTGAAGGAATTGGCATACCACTAAAGTCATCTTTTTCACTTGATGCTGTTGTTACTATATTAAATTTAACTAATCTCATAACTCCGCACAGTGCATATATAAACGATATTGGAATAACAAAAGATTTCATCCCATCAGAACTTTTTAGTACTGAATAAACTAATATACCCGGTGCTAATCCAAAAGATATTGCATCACAGAAAGAGTCGAACTCCTTTCCAAATTCACTAAATGCATCTAGTTTTCTCGCTGTTTTTCCATCTAAACCGTCGCATACCATAGCTAATATTATAAACCAAATAGCTTTTGAGAAATCCCCCGCTATGGAAGCTGTGATACTTAGATATCCTAAAAACATATTCGCTGCTGTAATTGCATTAGGTGCAATATACTTTCTTTCTACCATTTTTAATCATCTCCCTGTTTTTACAAATCTATTTGATTTTATCATATATATGATATAAAATCAATATGTCTATACTTTTCAAAATAATCTAGTGAAAGAGAGTAATATATGAATAAAAAATATTTTTTTAACCTTTTTCCAAATGAAGATGAGTTTCTGATAGCTTCTATTTGGGAGGATTTATCGTTATGTTTAGAAATTGATTATCCTGTTTATGGCTCTATTTTTTTACCTCCACAAATCTGGACAAAACTTCATGACGTTTGTGAATCAATTAATTTAGATGTGCTTACTTTAGGTTTAACTCCTTATAGTGAAAAACAGTTAGTAATTTTCACACCAAAAAACTTTAATTTTTCACATTTAGAAGAAGTTGTTACTTATTTTAAAATTGATGCTTCTAACAAATTTAAAATTTTGTACCATAAAGATTTTTTGGGGACTATTATGGGGCTTGGACTTAAACGAGAAACTTTAGGTGATATTATCGTTAAAGATAACATCGGTTATTGCATAGCTACAAATGATATTTTTAATATTATAAAAAATAATCTTGAGCAAATAAATACTATTCCTATAAAAATTAGCACCATTAGTACATCTCAAGTTCCTCAATTGGAGTTTAAAGAGATTACAGATACTGTTTCATCTTTTAGACTTGACTCTATTATAGCTTCTATTGCAAATTCATCTAGAAATATAAGTACAAATTTGATTGAAAGTGGAGATGTTTTAGTTAACTATAATACTGAAAAAAGTAAAAATAAAATAGTTAATATCGGTTCAGTAATTACAATTAGAAAAAAAGGAAAATTTATTTTAGAAAAAAACTTAGGTGAAAACAAAAAAGGAAAATTTAAAATTCTTATAAAACAATATATTTAGGGAGGGGTTTTATGAAAACTGTTAAAACTATTGATGCTGCTGGTATGATTTTATGCCATGATATCACAAAAATTGTTCCTGGAGAATTTAAAGGGGTAGCCTTCAAAAAAGGTCATATTATACAATCAGAGGATATTCCAGAGCTTTTAAAACTAGGAAAAGACAACCTTTACGTATGGGAGCATCAAGAGGGAACTTTACATGAAAATGATGCTGCAATTAGAATAAAAGAACATATTGCTGGTGAAGGCTTAGATTTTTCACCAATAAAAGAGGGAAAAATAGATTTTATTGCAAATATTGATGGACTTTTAAAAGTTGATGTAGCTGAATTACTAAAAATAAATAGTCTAGGAGAAATTATTGTATCTACTTTACACAATAACACACCCATAAAAAAGGGAACAAAAGTAGCTGGAACAAGAGTTATTCCTCTAGTTATTAATGAAGATAAAATCATAGAGATGGAAAATATCTCAAAAGAAAATATTATTAAAATTTTACCAATCAAATCAAAAAAAATAGCTATCATAACCACTGGAAATGAGGTTTTCTACGGAAGAATTCAAGATAAATTCGGTCCTATTCTAACTAAAAAAGTTGAAGAATATGGATGCGAAGTTGTTTATCATGCATTCTCTTCAGATGAAAAAGAGATGATAAAAGAGAAAATACAAGAAGCACTAGATAGCGAGGCTGAACTTATTCTTTGTACAGGTGGTATGTCTGTAGATCCCGATGATAGAACTCCTCTTGCTATAAGAGAGATGGGTGGAGAGTTAATAACTTATGGTTCCCCTGTTTTACCTGGAGCTATGTTGCTTTTAGCTTATCATGGAGATAGAGCTATCTTAGGTTTACCTGGTTGTGTTATGCACTCTAAAAGAACTGCTTTTGATTTAGTTTTACCTAGAATTTTAGCCGATGAAAAAATAACTTTTGAAGATATTGCTTCTTATGGTCATGGGGGACTATGTCTTGACTGCCCAATCTGTACTTTTCCACATTGTTCTTTTGGAAAATAATTAAACAAAATAAAAACACTTCTATCCAAAGATACAATCTCTGTATAGAAGTGTTTATTTTAATAAAATCTTATTATTTGTGAATATTTCTTTTGTTCATTTGAATTTAATCTCTGAATCTCTTTTTTACTTTCGACTTTATTAGAACCATTTGTAAAATCTGTTATTCCAGCCCATGGTTCTAAACAAATAAATTCACTCGAATCTGTACTTGTCCATAAAGTTAATATTGGTAAATTTTCAAATTTAAATTCAACTCCATGAGAAGAGTTTAAATGTTTTATATCTATTTGTTTATTTTCCATCCCTTCAAATACTAATGCATCTTTAGCAAATTTATCTTTCGATAAATTAAACTTCTCACATATTGTTATCTTCTCTGGAATATCAAATAAAAAAGAGTTATTTCTTTCATCAATTTTATATAAATTACACTCTTCTTCTTTTAATTCTAAATAATAATTCTCAAAAGTTTTGTCATTATTATAGTTACAATAAAAAGCTGTATGTCCACCGATATGATAGTACATCTCAACTACATCACTGTTTTTAACTATATAATTATGATGTAAAGTATCCTCTACTAATATGTATTCAACTATTAAAGAGAAATTATAAGGATATCTTTCCTTTGTATATGAATTTGGTTTTAATTGAAATCTTGCTGTATCATTTGTTACTTCTAAAGTTTCAAACTCTAAATCTCTAGCAAATCCATGCTTTGTCATTGGAAGAGTAACTCTTTCATTTTTCCCTAAAGGATAATCTATTTCTCCACTTAAAATATTCCCTATAAAAGGAAATAAATTTGGAGCACTTTTTTTAAAACTTCCCTCAGTTCCTGGCCAAATATATTCAATTCCATTCTCTTTGTTTATAACACTTTTCAATTCTGCACCAAACTTATTAATTAGTACAGTTAACTTTTCATTCTCTATCTTCACCATGAGAATTATCCCCCTATTTTTAAATTAGTATTGTACTAAATTTGGAAATTGAGAATCTAAGATTTCATCCATTTGAGCTGTAAATTCAGCATTCTCCTCATTTTTTAAGAACTCTTCTACATCTCCTGTAATCTCAATTCTCTCAATGATATCTCCTTGCTTTACTGAGTCTACAACTTTTTGGTCAGCTTCAGATACAACTTCACCAAAAATTGTATGCTTGTAGTTTAACCAAGGTGTCTCAACATGAGTTATAAAGAATTGTGATCCATTTGTTTCTGGTCCAGCATTAGCCATTGCTAATATTCCTTTTTTATCAAAAACTACTCCTTCTTTAAACTCATCTATAAATTGATATCCTGGTCCACCTGTTCCTGTTCCTGTTGGATCTCCACCTTGAATCATAAAGTCTTCAATTACTCTATGAAATTTAATACCATTATAGTATCCTCTCATTGCTAAGTGCGCAAAGTTTAATACTGTTACTGGTGCTACTTCTGGGAAAAGAACTAAGTTAATATCTCCTCTTGGTGTAACTATTTTTGCGTTTAATTTTACTTCTTTCATATTTCTTACCTCCATATTTTTTCCTAAAACAACTCTTGGTTTTGCAAACATCTTTTTCGAAAGAAAAAAGACAATAAATACTGCCAATAAAATCAAAATCTGTTTGAATCCTTTTTCCATTCTTACTAGTCCTCCATTTTAAAAGCTTCTTTATATGTTTCTAAAAGTTCCTCTTCTGAAACAACCCCGTAAATTTCATAAGGCCATTTAGATTCTAACTTCTTTTTTAATTGATTGATATCTTTTTCAACAACTAAGTACTTATCCTCTGTATCTCTAAGTTTTTCTCTCACTGGTTGCAGCTTATAAATTATATCAAATTGTTCCTCTTCTTGTATAGTGTCTTTTAATAAGTTTTCTAAATTTTGTTCTTCTGTTGCTAGCTGATTGTATCTGTTAAGTATTTTATCCTTTTTGTCTAGCAATCTATTCAAATTATATTTAAAAAATCTTTTTACAACTATAGCTCCCGACTTATTTTTTAGTTCTTCTCTCTTTTTTAAAGTCTCTTGAATTTTTTCAAGCGGTAATCTATTTTTTTCTCTTATCTCTTCTACCATGTCTTTAAAAGAGTTAAACTCTTCTTCATTCATTTTGTCTACTTTCATTTCTAAAAGTGCCCCATATATTTTTTCATAAGGTAATAAAACTTTTTCAGTTAAAATTTCCTCGCCTGAAATATCTCCCATCTCTCTTAACTTATCCAATTGAGTAGAAGTAATCTTTAAAACTGTTAAAATTACTTCTTGAGCATAACTTATAAATTCCTCTTTTTTCATTATTCTCTCTCCTTTTTTCTCATAGATTTTCCAGCTAAAACTCCAGTAGAACATGCTGCTTGAATATTATATCCACCTGTATCTCCATCGACATCTAAAAGTTCTCCAACTAAATAAAGACCTTGTATTTTTTTAGATTCCATAGTTTTAGCATTTACCTCATCTAAAGAGACTCCTCCTCTTGTTACCATAGCCATCTCAAAACTTCCAACTTTTGTTATCTCCATCTTATTTGAAGTTAATAATTTTACTAGACTCTCTCTTTTTTCTTTTGAAAGTTCTGCCATTTTTAACTCTTCACTTATTTCTAAAATAGACAATATAGTTTTTATAAATCTTTCAGGTAAAAAATAATAAGATAAAACTTTCTTTATTGTTTTTTTACCATCTTTATTCATCTCTTCGATTAGCTCTTTATTTAAAATTTCATACTCTTTTCCAATATAATTAATCTCTAACTGACTTTCACTTTCAACAAATCTTGAATTATCCAATATTCCAGGACCACTAAAATTTGTATGCGTCAATAAAACAGCTCCTTTTTTTTCTATAACTTTTTTATTTTCTTTCCAAATAGTAATTTTAACATTTTGAAAACTTATTCCAGAAAGTTCTTGAAAAAAATAATCTCTCACATATATAGGACTTAGTGCTGGTTTTGGCGGTACAATTTTATGCCCTAGTTCCTTAGCCATCACATATCCATCTCCTGTTGTTCCAACTCCAGGATAAGATTTTCCACCTGTTGCTAGAACTAAATTATCACACTTATATAATCCTTTATCCGTAAAAATTGAAAATATCTCTAAGTTTTTTTGAATACCTTCTATTTTTATTCCCTCTATTATTTTAATGCCTAAAGTCAACATCTTTCTTTTTAAAAGATCTACAACATCTAAAGAACTAAATGTTTCAGGAAAATATTTTCCAGTTTCTTCAACTAAAACTAAAGGTAACCCATTTTCTTTAAAAAACATCTTTAACATCTCTGGAGAGTATTTATTTAAAGCCTCTTTTAAAAATTTTCCATTTTGTCCATATTTATCAGAAAAATCTTTAGGCTTTCCAGTGTGAGTTAAATTACATTTTCCGCTCCCTGCTACCAATATTTTATTTCCTATACGTTTATTTTTTTCTAAAAGAGCTACTTTAAAGCCTCTTTCTGCTGCTGTAATAGCTGTAAAAATTCCTCCCGGTCCTCCTCCAACTACTATTAAATCAAATTCATTCATTATCTAGCTCCATAATATTGATAATAGTGACATTTTATTCCACCATTATATAGCTTTCTATTTTTTGTGGCCTTTTTCCCAAATACTTTTTCAAAATTTTCATAAGATGTAATTATATAGTAAGACCATTTTGGGAATCTCATTTGGAAAATATCTCCCATAAGACCATACAATCTTTCTACAGCATCTTCATCTAACAAACGATCTCCATATGGTGGATTTGATACTATGCAACCTTTTTCTGCCATTGTTTCTAACTCTAAAAAGTTCATACATTTAAATTCAATCTCTTCTTCTACCCCAGCTCTTATAGCATTTAATTTAGCTACTTCAACTGTTTCAGAATCTATATCAGAAGCATATATTTTCACTTCTTTATCATAATCTTCCCTTGAAAACGCTTCATCTCTTAAATCAATCCATAAGTTTTCAGGTATTATATCCCACTTTTCAGATGCAAAGTTTCTATTTACTCCTGGAGCTACATTTCTTGCTATCATAGCTGCTTCTATTGCAATAGTTCCTGTTCCACACATTGGATCTAATAGAGGTCTATCTCCACCTTTCCAACGACTTAATAACACTAAAGCTGCTGCCATTGTTTCCTTTAGAGGCGCTTCATTTATTAAGTTTCTGTAACCTCTTTTATGTAATCCTTCACCACTTGTATCAATCATAACTAAAAATATGTCATTATGCGCTTGTATCTTAACTCTATAATGAGCTCCTGTTTCAATAAGTCTTTCTGTTTGGTATGCTACTTTTAATCTTTCAACTATCGCCTTTTTTACAATTTTCTGAATATCAGATTTTGAAAAAAGTTTACATTTTACTGAACTTACCCAACTTATTGGAAACTCTCCATCTATTGAAATTATATTTTCCCAAGGTAACCTTTTTATATTTTCAAATAAATTATCAAAAGTTAGAGCTTTAAACTCTCCCATTTTTATAAAAACTCTATCTGCACATCTTAAGTGTAAGTTAGCTTCTACAATGTCTTTTTCATCTCCATCAAATTCAACTCTTCCGTTAAATGTTTCAATATTTTCAAATCCTAAATCTTTACACTCATCTTTAACAACGCTCTCTAACCCCATTGTTGCTGAGGCTATTAATCTATACTTCTTACTCATCTATTCACTCCTTTTTTTTAAACACTCTAAATATATAAATTTTATAATTACAAATACTGGTACTCCTAAAAACATTCCTAAAGGTCCAAAGAAACTTCCACAAACCATTACTGCTACAATGGTCCAGAAACTACTCATTCCAACAGATTCTTCCATTATTTTTGGACCAATTATAAATCCATCTACAGCTTGTCCTACTCCAATAGCTATAAAAAGATACACTACTTTTAATGGAGCTGCCAATAATATCAAGAACGTAGCTATTGTTCCAGCTACTATCGATCCCACATATGGAATCATATTTCCTATTCCTACCATAACTCCACTTAAAAGAGCATATGGTACTTTTGCTATAAAAAGAACTAAAAACACTAAAAACCCTACAACTGCAGATGTCAATATTCTTCCTAAAATATATTTTAAAAATACATCGTTTACTTTTCTAACAAAATCTACACCATATTTTGCTTTTGATTTTGTAGTAAAAAGTAAAAAAACATTTTCTAAAAACTCCATAAAATATTCTTTACTATACATTAAATAAAGAGAGATAAAAACTCCAATAAAAAAGTTAATTACTCCCATTAAACTTCTTAAAACCCCAGCTCCTAATCCAAATGCTAAATTTTTAAAGTTTCCTAAATTAGTTCTTGTAAATTTTATTAAATTATTTTCTATCTCTTTAGGATCAAAAAATAATAAATCTTTTTCTTTTAAAAAATCTATTAAGTGCTCAGTGTTAGAACTTAAGCTTGTTAGCATAGTTGGAAACTTATCAATTAAATCGGTTACACTATTTATTATATTTGGAACTATAATTAAAACTAACTCAATTATAACCAGAAAAACTATCATTAAACTTATTCCAATTGCCCATGATCTTTTCATTTTTACTTTATTTTCAAAAATTTTCACAAGTGGACTTACTAATATAGCTATAAAAATAGCATATATAAATGGAGTCACAGAACTTACCATTTGCCCTACAATAGAATTGAAAGCTTCGTTATATTGAAAAAAAGTTTGAATTAAAATCAATAATAATCCAACTATAAATAAATGTAGATATCCTTTTTTCATTACTTTACTCCTTTCTTACTTATTTTATTACAAAGTCTACATCGTCTGATCGTTCATTTGTTTTTCCAACAACCTTAATTATTAATCGATCAGGAACTCCAATTATAACCTCTCCTGGTTGTCCTATCCAACCTTGTTTTACATTCAATTTTAACGGAGAATTTGAAGTTGTAACTCTTATTTTTTTATCTTTTATTTTTACATTTACTCCACCTATATCAGTTGGAACAAAAATATCTTTTTCTTCTGTTTGTAATGGATATACATACTTTAACTGATTATTTACATAAACCTCAGCACTCGCAGCATCTGAGGCTTTAAATTTTGTTATTTGAAATCCTAGTACAGAAAATATACTAATTAGTATTGTATAAACTACTACATCCCCTTTTCTAAAATATTTTTTTTGTTTTTTCACAGATACACCTACTTAGCTTTTCCTATTTTTTCACCCATATATACTTTAGTTTCTAGTCCTTTACTACTATTTTCTAAAATATCTTTATCAAAATCAACCTTATTTTCTTGGAAAAGTAATACACACGACGACCCTCCAAAGAAGAAATATCCTTTTTCTTCACCTTTTTTTACTAAAGTATTTGGTCTGTATGTTTGTTTTATTCCACCAACCATCGTAGCTCCAATTTCACTTAAAACTATTTCACCAAACTTTTCAGTCTTTAAAATTGAAACCTCCCTTTTATTTTCGCAATAAACTCTAAAGTTCTTTTTTATTGCATAAGGAGATACAGAATAATAATATCCATCTATTAATTTAGATTCACCTATTATTCCATCTGCAGGAAAATGAAATCTATGATAATCTACTGGTGCAAGTCTTATAATTACCATTGTTCCACCTTGAAATTTTTTAGCTTCCTCTTTATCCATTAGAAATTCTTCTAATGTAAATTCATCTCCCTTTAAAAAAAATTTTGTTGTTTCTTTTAAATTATTAAAAATTAATATTTTTCCATCTGCAGGAGATACTAATATATTTTCATCTCCAGCTATTTCTCTTGCTCCCTCTTTTAGCTCTCTTATAAAAAAATCATTAAAAGATGTAAATTCTTCAACTCTTTTTTTTGACTCATTCATATTTATAGAATTCTCTTCTACAAAAGGCTTTATTTTTTCTATAGATGATTTTTCAGACATCTTTTTTCCATAATAATCTGTTAAAAATTTTTTTCTAACAACTAAATTTAGAGGTAATTTTCCTAAGGGATTATAATATAAAAACTTTAAAAATCCTTCTCCAGGTGGAATTTCTGTTTTTATTTCCCCAGTTTTCCTCTCAATATAATTAATTTTATCAAAATTCATACACTTACTCCTTTTATATATTAATTTTTTATTGTATAATGATTATAGTAAAACTTATGGAGGTCAAAATGAAAAAAATAGCATTAATCGCTCACGACAACATGAAACCAGAAATGGTTAGCTTTGCGAAAAAATATGAGCACATCTTGGCAAAATACCCTCTTGTTTCAACTGGTACAACTGGACTTAGAATTATGGAGGCAACTAACTTACAAATTCAACGCTTCAAATCAGGACCTATAGGTGGCGATCAACAAATTGGTGCCGAAGTAGCTACTGATAATATCGCAGCTGTTTTATTTTTTAGAGATCCTTTAACATCTCAACCACACGAACCTGATATCTCAGCACTTATTAGAGTTTCTGATGTTCATAAAGTTCCAATTGCTACAAATTTAGCTTCTGCTGAATTGCTTATTGTTGGTTTAGATAAATGATTATAATAGGCTGACTCATGTCAGCCTATTTTTAATTTATTTGACTTTTAATCTCTTTAATTAGATTATATTTTAATTCCAATAAATCTTTAGATAAATCTATTTTATATTGATGTGGGTTTTCCAATCTTTTTCTTTCTTCAGATATTTTATTTAAAGATTCCAAATAATAATCTCTTGAATTTAATACATCCATAAGTTGAGAACTCTCTTCCATTACAACACCATTTTTTACAAATTCACGTGTTATTTTTTTATATGAGTACTCTCCTTTTTTCAATAAACTTGATTTAAATTCATATTTTTCATCTCTAATTAATAAATCTTCTCCTCTTAATAATTTTTCTTTATCAGAATCATTATTTACAAGTGTTATTAAATCTGCATATGCAAATCCTTCCTTATCATAAATTCTATATACCTCTTTAAACCCAGGATTTGAAATTTTTATAACGTCTTCTGAAAGTTTTATAACAGGTTTATAATCAATTTCTACAATTTTATAAACTCCTCCAAAACATGGATTAGACTTACTTACAGCAATAGCGTCTCCTACGCCAAATATATCTACACAAGCTCCCTGTTCTTTTAAAGATTTTATTAGAGATTCATTTAAAGAGTTTGTTAAAAATATTTTTGCTTTTTTTAATCCTGCAGCATCTAACTCTTTTCTACATTTTTTTGATAAATATGCCAAATCTCCTGAGTCGATTCTTATTCCATAATTTCCTTTATAAGAATCATCTATTCCATTATCTTTAAAGCTTTGAATGGCATTTTTTAATCCTATTCCTAATGTATTATATGTATCTATTAATAATATTAAAGAATTAGCTTTTCTTTCTCTTCTATGTTTTATAAAAGTATCAAATGCTTTTTTCTCAGCTAAAGCACCAACACCAAAAGCTTGTATAAACGAGTGCGCCATTGTTCCTACGCTTTGAACTCCATATTTATATTCTGTAACTATATTTGAATGTGATAAACATCCTCCTATTATTGAAGCCTTAGTTCCCGATACTGCACTATCAAATCCATGTGCCCTTCTACTTCCAAAAGAACTTACAGGAATTGGATGTGCCGCTCTAGTTATTCTTGAAGCTTTTGTTGCTATAGCTAACTGCATGTTCATTAAATTTAAAATTGGTGTTTCTAAAATTTTAGCTTGAATCAAAGGTGCTTTTATTGAAATTATAGGTTCATTTGGATAAACTATCTCTCCATCCCTCATTGCATAAAGATTCCCTGTAAACTTCATTTTTACTAAATATTCTAATAGATGTTTTTCCTCTATTATTTTAGAAAAATACTCCCTTTTTTCATCCTCGCTTGTTTCATTTAAAATTTCAATTAACTCAATTACTTCTTGAACTCCCGATACAACAGCAAAACCACCATCTTCAGTTTTTCTGAAATACATATCAAATATAGCTTCTTTCTCTTCCATATTTTCCATTAGAAAAATATCACTTTCTGTATATTGATACCTATCTGAATTAATAACTTTTGCAAAATCTGTTAAAACTCTTTCTCTCCCCATATTGTACCTCTTCATAAAATATTAGTTTTTAATTTTTCTTAATAATTATATCACTTTTATGATATAATTACCAATAAAAATAGAAAAGGAGTTGCTTTATGAGAGCTGTTATACAAAGAGTTAAGCATGCGAGTGTTAGTGTTGATAATCAAATTACTGGAGAGATCAAACAAGGATTTCTTGTGCTTTTAGGTGTTACCCATACAGATACTGAAAAGGAAGTTGATTGGTTAGCTAAAAAAATAACTGATTTAAGAGTTTTTAACGATTCTGAAGATAAAATGAACTTAGGATTAAAAGATGTTAATGGTGAACTTTTAATCATCTCTCAATTTACTCTTTATGGAAATTGTATTAAAGGACGTAGACCTGCATTTATCGATGCTGCTAAACCTGATGTGGCAAATGAATTATATGAAAAATTTCTAAAAAAATGTAAAGATCTTGGATTTAAAACTGAAGCTGGTATTTTTGGAGCTGATATGAAAGTTGAACTTTTAAATGATGGACCAGTTACTTTAATTATTGATACAAAAGATTGTTCAAAATAAACATTTTACGGGAGGAGAAAAATGGATATAAAAGAGATTAAAAAAAATGCAAAGGAAAGAATGAAAGATTTTTGTATATTATGTGCAGAGTGTAACGGCCGATGGTGTGCAGGAAAAGTTCCTGGAATGGGTGGAGCTGTTAGTGGTGGTAGTTTTCAAAGATCATATGAAAAATTAAAAGAAGTTAAAGTTGCAATGAGAACTTTACATGGAGTAACTGATCCTAAATTAAAGCGTAACTTCTTTGGAGAAGAGTTATCTTTTCCAGCTATGATTGCTCCTATAACTGGAACAAAGTTCAATATGGGTGGATATGTTAGTGATGAAGAATACTCTAACGATATCGTATTTGGAGCTATTGATGCTGGGACTATAGCTATGATTGGAGATACAGGAGACCCTAACTGTTTTCAAGTAGGAATTGATGCAATAAAAAGAGCTAATGGTAAAGGTATTGCTATAATTAAACCTAGAGAAAATTCTGAAATCATAAAAAGAATAAGATTAGCTGAAGAAGCTGGAGCTATCGCTGTTGGAATTGATGTAGATGGTGCTGGTCTTGTTACAATGAAATTATTTAATCAACCTGTAGGTCCAAAAACTTTAAGTGATTTAAAAGAGATTATTTCATCAACAAAGCTTCCAGTTATCATAAAAGGAATTCTAACTGTTGATGAAGCTAAAATATGTGTTGAAGCTGGAGCTTCTGCTATTGTTGTTTCTAATCACGGTGGGCGTTGTTTAAACGAAACTTTTGCTCCCGCTGAAGTTTTACAAGAAATATCTCAAGCTGTAGGTAATAATATAACTATCTTAGCCGATGGAGCAGTAAGAGAAGGAGTGGATATTCTTAAATATCTAGCACTTGGAGCTGATGGAGTTTTAATTGGTCGTCCTATAATTTGGGGATCTATTGGAGGTAGGCAAGAAGGAGTTAAAGTTACCCTTGAAACATTCAAAAGCCAACTTTATCAAAGTATGATACTAAGCGGTGCTGATGATGTTAAAAATTCTAAAAATTTTTCTTGCATTTTATACACTAAAAAAGTATAATTTAAATACAAAATTTAGGAGGTTTTATCATGGAAAGAAAAGACGTTATTACATTTGGTGGAAGTCCTTTAACATTAGTTGGAAAAGAGGTTATTGTTGGAGATGTTGCACCTAACTTTACTGTTACAAAAACTGATTTATCACCTCTTTCTCTAAACGATTTAAAAGGAAAGACTGTAGTTATTTCAGCTATGCCATCTATTGATACACCTGTTTGTGAAATGCAAACTATCAGATTTAATAAAGAAGCTGCAAAGTTAGAGGATGTTATTATCTTAACTATTTCTATGGATTTACCTTTTGCTTTAAACAGATTCTGTGGAGCTAAAGATATTAAAAATGCAATAACTACTTCAGATTATAAAGATAGAGAGTTTTCTCATAACTATGGACTATATATTAAAGAACTTGGATTAACTTCAAGAGCTGTAATTATTATAGATAAAAATGGTAAAATTGCTTACACTGAGTATTTAAAAGAGATTACTGAAGAGCCTAATTATGACGCTGCTTTAGAAGCTTTAAAAAAATTATAAAATAAAAAAGCCTTTTTAAGGCTTTTTTATTATATAAACAATGTTTCTATTATTTGTACCAAAGAAACTATTATTATACCAACTATAAAGTTTAAAGTATAACTTCTATATTTATTAAGTAGTATATTTATCCCTTTAGAAACTAAAATTAATCCTATTCCAGTTCCTACAGCAAAAAAACTTAATGGTAATATATTAAAACTTTTTATATACCCTAATATATTATAATATTCTCCCATTATCATAAGTAATAAAGATCCTGAAATTCCAGGTATTACCATAGCTCCCGCTGCTACTATTCCACAGAAAAAAAGTTTTATTCCATAAGATAATGTAAAAATAGAGGCTGCTGTCCTTATAACTTCTTCTCCTGCAAACAACTTAGTTATATATATAAAAACCCCTGTACATATAACTCCTGCAAAAAAAGCAAAGAGATTGTCTCTTTTAAAAAATTTTTCACCTTTTAATATTACTGGAATTGATGGAAGTATCAAAAATAGAAAAACAATTGTTGTTCCTCTAGGATACAACGTATACATTTTAGAAATAACTCCTGCAAATGCAACAATTCCAATTACTGCTCCCAATCCTATTTGCGATAAAAATTTAGCATATTCTATTTTTTTTGCCATTGAAGCTGTTAAAAAATTCCCAACTGCTTCTGTTAATTTATCATAAATATTTAACACCACTGCTAGTGTTCCTCCTGAAACACCAGGTAAAACATTTGCAACTCCTATTACTATTCCTTTTAAAAAATTTTTAAACATGCACACTCCTAGTATTTATTTTATTATTTTAGCTTTATCAACAAACATATCTTTTATATAAATATCTACACTATCTATAAAAAATTCATTATAAAATACATCCACAATAGTTCCTTCTTTTTCTTTTAGTAACGAACTACTATATATATTATTTTTTACTCTAACTCCACTATTATAAACTTTTCTTTTATACTTGTGTAAAAAATATAGAAGCTTATATTTTTCCTCATTATTTAAATTTTCTATTTTTCTATCTTCTATAAATAAATATTTTTTTATAAATAATGAAATCTCTTTTATATCTTTCGGCTTTTCTTTATTAAACTCCTTTAAAATATCTGTATCTATATATCTAACAAACCCCATCATGTTTTCATCTGCTTCTTCTTGGATAAAACTAATTTTAGTTTGAAAAAATATCGTTCTTAATAAATTTTTAGAAACTCCTTGAATTCTTTCATCTAAAGATATATTTTTAGGATAAGCTCCCTCTATTATAATACTTTCTTGAATAAAATTAAATAGTTTTATCAATTCTCTTTTCTCTTCTTCAAAAATAAAATTTATTATTTTATAATTT
>NZ_KI518104.1:961-21844 GCF_000479045.1 Cetobacterium somerae ATCC BAA-474 | reverse complement strand
GCTGACGCTCTACCAACTGAGCTACTCCCGCAATCACAAAAATATAGTATCATAATATAAAAAAAATGTCAATGCAATTTTTTAAAAAAATTTTAAAAATAAAAAGCCAAAAATTTTGGCTTTTTATTTAAAATTTAGTGGCTTAAATTTCTTTTATAATGAAATTAGAACATTTATTGTAAACTTCATCACTAACAGTAGCAATAATTAATGTTCCATCAGCCTCGTAAGATTCACTTTCGATAATAGCATTTCTATGTAAGTAAGCATTGATAGAACTATCTGAATATGGAATTAAAAGCTCTACTCTTTTCATTGTTCTAGGTAAAGATGTTGTAATTTTATCCATTAATAAATCAATATTAATTTCATTTTTAGCACTAATTTCAACAATATCCATATGGTTATATAATTCTTTTAATTTTTCAATTTGCTCATCAGTAGCTACATCACATTTATTTAAAGCAAGTATAGTCGGTTTATCAATTGCACCTAATTCTGTTAAAACATTTTCAACAGATTTAATCTGTTGAACAACAGTATCACTTGAAGCATCAACTAAATGAACAAGTAAATCAGAAAAAATAACTTCTTCTAATGTGGATTTAAAAGCTTCAATTAAATCATGAGGAAGTTTTCTAACAAATCCAACAGTATCAGTTAGAGCAGTAACTCTTTTATCTGGAAGAACCATAGTTCTAGTAGTAGCATCTAAAGTTGCAAAAAGCATATTTTCTGCAAAAACAGCTTCTTTTTTAACAGTATTATCACTTGGATACATTTCCACAAGAAGATTTCTAAGTGTTGATTTACCTACGTTAGTATATCCAACTAAAGAAACTCTAGGAATACCAGAACTTTCTCTTTTAGTTCTTTGAAGAGCTCTAATTTTTTTTATTTTTTCTAATTCTTGTCTAAGGGCAAAAATTTCATCTTTAATTCTTCTTCTATCTATCTCTAACTTTTTTTCTCCAGGTCCCTTAGTTCCAATTCCTCCACCAGTTCTAGACATAATACTACCTAAACCAATAAGTCTTTGACTTCTATACTTAAGTTGTGCTAATTCAACCTGTATTTTAGCTTCCCTAGTTCTAGCTCTTCTAGCGAAAATTTCTAGAATAAGTATTGTTCTATCAATAACTTTACATCCCGTAACAGCTTCTAAGTTTTTAATCTGAACTCCACTTAACTCTTCATCAAAAATTATTAAGTTAGCATTTTTAATCTGTCTTAATAAAGCTAACTCTCTAACTTTTCCACTACCAATATAGAAGATATTGTCAATTCTTTTTATCTTTTGAAAAATTCTTCCTGCAACATTAACATCACATGCTCTAGCTAACTCTTCTAATTCATCTAAACTCTCTTCAGAATCTACACCAACAACTATAGCGTATTCGCTATCATCTTCAATAACATCACTTTTTCTAAGTTCAGATTCAATTTCTAAAACTTTATCTAAATAATCTGTAGACATAACTTTATCTAAAGATAAATTTTCAATTTCTTCATAAACTAGTTCTTGATTTTCTATTTTGCAGTATCCTATATTAACACCTGTTATTTCAGTTTCACCTACACCAATAGCTAATATAGCATCCAATTTTAACTTTAGTAAAGCTGAAATATCAATCATAGAAAGTTTAGAATATCCATTGGGATGAGTATGAATAACTTTAACTCCACTTAATTTTTTACTAGAAATTTCTAAAATAGGTAGTTCAACACTATTACTATCTCCAATAGCTACTTCTAATATTTTTCCTTTTCTATCAATTGAAACACTAATTTCACGATTTATAACTCTAGTTATATCAGTTATAAGTGCAACAATTTCAGGACTAACAAGTTTTCCTTTTTCAACACTCATACTATAAATAGTATCTAATTCTGCTAAAATAGAATCTCTAACTCCTTCAACATTACCTTTTATCATATTTCACATCCTTGACCTTAATATAATTAAGTTTTTATATTAATTTTACTACATATATATAAAAAATACAAATTTAATGATACTTACATAAAAAATATTTGCAAATCCGAAAAAAATGTAGTATTACATATATTATTGATTCTTTTATAAACAAAGTTAAATACTGGGAGGAGAAAAAATGAAAAAAATAGGTCTTTTACCAAAACTGATTTTAGCAATTATAATTGGTATTGGAGTAGGTATGCTAGGAATGGAGGTACCTATAAGATTATTAGCAACATTTAATGGTATTTTTGGAAACTTTTTAAAATTCTCAATACCACTTATCATAATCGGATTCGTTGCACCTGGAATTGGTGATTTAGGAACTGGAGCAGGTAAGTTGTTGGGAATAACAACAGCAATAGCATATATTTCAACAGTTTTAGCAGGTTCATTTACATATTTTGTAAATACGGCAGTATTTAAAATGATTTTAAAAACAGGATCAATGCTAGAAACAGCAGATAATCCAGAGCATGCATTATTATCAGGATATTTAACAATAAATATGCCTCCAATAATGGATGTAATGACAGCATTATTAATGGCTTTTATTTTAGGAATAGGAATTGCTATAGTAAAAGGACATGCAATAAAAGATGTAATGAACGAATTCCAAAAAGTTGTAGAAGGAATTATAAGAAATATAATCATTCCATTTTTACCACTACATATAGCTGGAATTTTTGCCAATATGACTTATGCTGGACAAGTTGCTACAATACTAACAGTATTCTCTAAAGTATTTGCTGTAATTATTTTATTACACATAACAATACTTTTAATACTTTACTTTATAGCTGGAGGAATGGCAGGAGCAAATCCAATTAGATTATTAAAAACAATGTTACCAGCGTATTTTACTGCTATAGGAACTCAATCATCAGCAGCTACGATACCAGTAACACTGAATCAAACAAAAGAAAATGGTGTAAATACAGGTATTGCTGAGTTCGTTGTCCCTCTTTGTGCAACGATACATTTATCAGGAAGTACAATAACACTAGTAAGTTGTGCAATGGCAATAATGATGTTAAATGGAATGAGCATAACTTTCGGAACAATGTTTGGATTCATACTAATGTTAGGAGTTACAATGGTTGCAGCACCAGGAGTTCCTGGAGGAGCAGTTATGGCAGCGTTAGGAATTATTGAAACAATGTTAGGATTCCCTCCAACATTAACATCAATAATGATTGCTCTTTACTTAGCGCAAGATAGTTTTGGAACTGCTTGTAATGTAACTGGAGATGGAGCAATAGCTATTATTGTAAATAAAATAGCAGGATTTAAACTTGAAAAAAATTCAAAAGAATTCTTTGATAATATATAAGAATATAAAAGATAGATATCAATAAAAATAAGGGTTAAGTGAGGTGTTGAAAAAAAACACCTCTTTTTTTATTTTATGAAAATATATTTTAATGTTAAAAACGTGTAAATTTTAAGTTAAAAAATGGTTTTTTATTTTACATTTATTAAAATACATGTTAAAATTTACCAGATTGACTATTTAACCAAAAAAATTAAAATAAAAAAGTAAAATTTAGGAGGAAAAATGTACTTAGATATCTTTTTTAAGGTTCTAGGAGGACTAGGTCTATTCTTGTATGGAATGGAAAATATGTCTAAAGGAATGCAAAAAATGGCAGGAGAGAGATTGAAAAAAATTCTTGCTATGCTTACAACAAACCGTTTTATGGCAATAGGAATGGGAGTATTTGTAACAGCACTAGTTCAATCTTCATCTGTAAGTACTGTAATGACAATAGGATTTGTTAATGCATCATTATTAACATTAAAGCAGGCACTAGGAGTAATACTAGGAGCTAATATAGGAACGACAATAACTGGATGGATACTAGTTTTAAAAATAGGAAAATATGGACTTCCAATGGCTGGAGCAGCAGCTATTTCAACAATGTTCTTTACTAGTGAAAAGGCTAGAACAAGAGCAATGGCAATTATGGGATTAGGACTTATATTCTTTGGATTAGAATTAATGAGTGATGGTTTAAAACCATTAAGATCATTACCAGAGTTCGTATCACTTTTCCATGCGTTTACAGCAGATACATATTTTGGAGTATTAAAGGCAGCAGCAGTAGGAGCGTTATTAACAGCAGTTGTTCAATCATCTTCAGCAACGTTAGGTATTACAATAACACTAGCTGTACAAGGATTAATTGATTATCCAACAGCAGTAGCATTAGTTCTAGGAGAAAATGTAGGAACAACAATAACAGCTTTATTAGCATCTTTAAATGCTACAGCAAATGCAAAAAGAGCAGCTTATGCACATACAATAATTAATATTGCTGGAGTTTTATGGGCAACAACAATATTTAGATTCTATTTAGGATTCTTAGAGCATATTTTAGATCCAGATAATAATTTAACAGCAGCAATTGCTACAGCTCATACAATGTTTAACATAATAAACGTATGTTTATTTATACCATTTACTGGATATTTAGCTGATTTCTTATGTAAAGTAGTAAAATCAGATTCACCAGTTGCAAAAGAGAGAGTAACTCATTTAGATATTTTAATGGCAGATACACCATCAGTAGTAGTTGAACAAACACAAAAAGAAATTTTAACTATGGGTACACATATAAAAGAAATATTTATGAAATTAGATAATGTTCTTTCAGGTAGAGAAAAGATAGATAATCAAGTTGGAAAAATAGAAAAGTTAGAAGATACTTTAGATTTATTCCAAAAAGAGATTTCAGATGTAAACTTCCACATTTTAAATGGAACATTAGATCATGCAAATACTGAAGATACTAGAGAAAATTTACAAACTTGTGATGAGTATGAAACTGTAAGTGATTACTTATTAAGAATTGCTAAGACAATGAAAAAAATGCAAGATAATGGAATTGAATTAAGTGAGTATAAAAGAGCTACTTTAAATCAATTACATGCTAATGTTGAAGATTTATTTGATGATATAAATAGAGCTTATGAGTTAAGAGATAGAGACCTATTTATAGGAACAATAAAAAAATGTAATTTTATAAAAGAAGAGTATAAAAGAGCAAGAGCAGAGCATTTAGAGCATGTTTCAGAAAATGTAATGCCGGCGATGTTAAGTACAGGATATATGGATATTTTAAATAACTATAGAAGAATAAAGGATCACTTATACAATATAGTTGAAGTTTTTGCAAAAATAAACTAAGATAAAAGAGAGGAGAAATCCTCTCTTTATTATTTTTTAAGAGGAGAAAAGTATGAAGAACTATTATTTTGATAATTCAGCAACAAGTTCACCAAAACCAGAGGCAGTTTATAAAGCTGTAGAGATTGGTTTAAGAGAGTATAATGCAAATCCAGGAAGAGCAGGACATAGAAAAGCTGTAGAGGCTGGAAGAAAAATATACGAAGTAAGAGAGAAGATAGCAAAGTTTTTTAATGTAAAAAATAGTTTAAATATAGCATTTACAGCTAATGCAACAGAGTCATTAAATTTTGCAATAAAAGGTGGTATTCCTCAAAATTCACACGTTATAACAACAAATTTTGAGCATAATTCTGTTTTAAGACCATTATTTTATATGCAAGATGAAAAAAATATAAAATTGACTTTTGTTAATACATATGATGAAATTGAAAAAAATATTACTTCAGAAACAAAAGCAGTTGTAATTAATCATATATCTAATGTAAATGGTACTATTCAAAATATAGAAGAGATAGGAAAAATATGTAAAAAACATAATCTTTTATTTATATTAGATGCTTCACAAAGTGCGGGGTATTCGTATATAGATATGGAGAAACACAACATATCTATATTGTGTTTAACAGGACATAAATCGCTTTTTGGAATACAAGGAATAGGCGCAATTTGTTTGAGAGATAATGTAAAAATAGAACCTATTTTAGAAGGAGGAACAGGAAGTTTTTCAAAACTTTCAAGACAACCAAAAGAGATGCCAGAACTTTTAGAAGCAGGAACTATAAATACTCCAGGGGTAATAAGTTTAGGAGCTGGAATAGACTTTATAAATGAGATGGGATTAGATAAAATAAGAGAACATGAAAATCGATTAACTAAAAGATTTATAGATGGATTAAAAGATATAGAAAAAATAAAAATTTATAAAAGTTTAACAGAAGAACAAGGACCTGTAGTAAGTTTAAATATAGACGGTGTTGATAGTGGAGATTTAGCACAAATTTTAGATGAAGAATTTGGTATTTTTGTAAGACCGGGATTTCATTGTGCACCATTAGCTCATAAAGTTATTGGAACTTATGAAACAGGAACAGTAAGGTTTTCTTTTGGATATTTTAATACAGATGAAGAGATTGAATTTGCTTTATCTACACTGGAAAATATTGCTTTACAAATTTAAAAAGGTATGATATACTTTTCAAAGCGTAAAAAAAGTAGGGAGGATAAAAAGTGAAAAAGTTGTTAAGTATTTTTGGATTAAAAAAAGAAAAAAAGAAAAAAATACTATTTTCATTATTTTTATCTTTTAATTTTGATTTTAATATATGGAATAGAAGTTACATTAATTTGTAATTTCTATTCCTTTTTTTTTAACTAAAATTATTAAGGAGGAAAAATGAGAGATTTTATTTCAATGAAAGATTTTACAAAAGGTGATATTTTAGAGGTTTTAAGAGTAGCAAAAGAGTTAGAGAAAAAAAATGAAGAACTTTTGAAAAATAAAATAGTTGGAAGCTTATTTTTCGAACCTTCAACAAGAACAAGATTATCATTTACATCGGCAGCTTATAGATTAGGAGCTAAAGTCTTGGGATTTGATTCACCAGACGCCACTTCTTTAAAAAAAGGTGAATCATTAAGAGATACAATAAAGATGACAGAAGCTTATTCTGATGTAATTGTTATGAGACACAATAGAGATGGAGCGGCTCGTTTTGCAGCAGATATAGCAAAAGTACCAGTAATAAATGCTGGAGATGGAGCTAATGAGCATCCAAGTCAAACTCTTTTAGATTTATATACAATTGAAAAAGAGTTTGGAAATATAGAAGGAAAAAAGGTAGCTTTTGTAGGAGATTTAAAATATGGAAGAACAGTTCATTCGTTAACAAAAGCTTTAGAGATGTTTAACTGTGAGTTTTATTTTATAGCACCAGAAGTAATTCAAATACCAGAGTATATTGTAAGAGAGCTTGAGAAAAAAAATATAAAATATCATATATTAAATGATTACAAAGATGTATTAAAAGAGATAGATGTATTGTACATGACAAGAATTCAAAAGGAAAGATTTGATAATCAAGAAGATTATGAAAAAGTAGCTGGAGTTTATATCATAGATAAAGAAAGTATTGTAGGTAAATGTAAAGAAAATATGATAATTTTACATCCGTTGCCTAGGGTAGATGAAATAAAAATAGATTTAGATGAAACAAAGCATGCTAAATATTTTGAACAAGCAGCAAATGGAGTCCCAACAAGAGAAGCTATTTTTTCAGTAGCGTTAGGATTGGTAGAAACATTAAACTGTGAGATACTAGAAAAAGATATTAGAAAATCAACTAAAATTATTTGTAATAATGAAAAGTGTATTACAAAATTTGAGGAAACAGAAAACAAGTATGTTGTAGATAAAGAACATGAATATTGTTACTACTGTAATAGAGATATAAAAAAATAAAATATTTTAAGATAGATTTGGGAGGAAAAAATGTTTTTAGAGGATTGTAAAGTATTAGAAAATTATAAAGTTGGAGAAGACTACTACTTAATGAAAATAGAATCTGAGAAGGCTTCTCAATATTCAAAAGCTGGACAGTTTTTTATGTTAAAACTAAAAAATGAAATAAGAATTTTAAGAAGACCAATCAGTCTTCATAATGTAGATAAAGATAAAAATATTTTAGAGTTTTATTACGAAGTAAAAGGTGGAGGAACACAGGAGTTTGCTACACTTGAAGTTGGAGAAATTTTAAATATCCAAGGACCTTTAGGAACAGGATTTACAACAGAAGTAAAAAATAAAAAGTGTGTTGTTGTAGGGGGAGGAATGGGAATTGCTCCAACAAAGCTACTAATAGATGAGTTAAAAAAAGAAAATGAAGTTATATTTGTAGCTGGTGGAAGAGGAAAAGAAGCTTTAAATATATTAGAAAATTTAAATTTAGATGGAGTAAAAACATATATAACAACAGATGATGGTTCTTTAGGAGAGAAAGGAAATGTAATATCTGTTTTAAGTAGAGTTTTATCTGATGAAAAAATAGATATGGTTCAAACTTGTGGACCTCATAAAATGATGGAAGCAGTAGCAGAAACATCGTTAAAAGCAGATGTGTTTTGTGAAGTATCTTTAGAAGAAAGAATGGCATGTGGAGTTAAGGCATGTGTTGGATGTTCAATAAAAACATTAGATGGAATGAAAAAAGTTTGTCATGATGGACCGGTTTTTGATTCAAAAATAATAGTGGATGTAAATCCTAAAGAAAATACAGGGTGTAGCTGTGGAAACTAAGGGAGTGAAAAAGATGAATAGATTAAAAACAAATTTTTTAGGAAAAGAGTTTAAAAATCCAATGGTAACGTCGTCAGGATGTTTTGGGTTTGGATTAGAGTATAAGGATTATTTTGATCCAAATGTTTTGGGAGGAATTGTAGTAAAAGGAATAACAATGGAACCTAGAGATGGTAACTATGGAACTAGAATAGCAGAGACTCCAGGAGGAATGCTAAACTGTGTTGGACTTGAAAATCCAGGGATTGATTACTTTGAAAATGTAATTGTAAAAAATATAAAGTCATCGGGAATTGAGTCTCCAATAATAGTTAACATAAATGGAAAAGTAATAGAGGAGTATGTTGAAATAGCTAAAAGAGTAGAAAATATTCCAGAAGTTGATATGATAGAATTAAATATATCATGTCCAAATGTAAAAGATGGAGGAATGGCATTTGGTGCTAAGCCAGAAGTAGCTGGAGCTGTAACAAAGGCTGTTAGAGAAGTAACAACAAAACCTTTGATTGTGAAGTTATCACCTAACGTAACGGATATAGTTCATATAGCAAAAGTTGTAGAAGAGAACGGTGCAGATGCAGTATCTTTAATAAATACTTTACTAGGAATGGCAATAGATATTAAAAAGAGAAAACCTGTATTAGGAAATACTTTTGGTGGATTCTCAGGACCTGCAGTAAAACCAGTAGCTTTAAGAATGGTATATCAAGTATATAAAAATGTAAATATACCAATAGTTGGAATGGGAGGGATCTCTTCTACTGAGGATGCAATAGAATTTATGATGGCAGGAGCAACAATGGTTTCATTAGGAACAGGACTATTTTCAAATCCAATTTTACCAGTTGAGATAAAAGATGGATTAGAAAAATTTTGTGAAGAGAATGGATTAGAAAATATACAAGAGATTGTAGGAGCAGCACACAACTAATAGATAAAAATAACGGAGGAAAAATGAATATTAAAGATAGATTAATAATAGCATTAGATTATTCAAATATGGAGGATGCTAAGAATATAGTTGAGATTCTAGGAGAAACAGTTTCTTTTTATAAAGTGGGATTAGAGTTGTTTTTAAACTCAAAGGGAGAGATGGTAGAATATCTTACTCAAAAAGGTAAAAAAGTATTTTTAGATTTAAAATTCCATGATATTCCAAATACAACAACAATGGCATCATTATTTGCAGCTAAACAAGATGTATTCATGTTTAATGTACATGCAAGTGGTGGAAGAGCTATGATGGAATCAGTTGCAAAAAGAGTAAAAGAGGTAAATCCAGAAATACTATCAATTGCTGTAACAATTTTAACAAGTTTTTCAGAAGAGGGATTAAAAGAAACTTTTAAAAGTGAATTAACATTAAAAGAGTTAGCTTTAAATTTAGCTAAATTAACAAAAGAAGCTGGAATGGATGGAATTGTATGTTCGCCGTGGGAAGCAAAAGCGATTAAAGAACTATGTGGAGAAAACTTTAAAACAGTATGTCCTGGAGTAAGACCTAAATGGTCAGTTGCTAATGATCAAGAGAGAATAATGACTCCTAAAGATGCAATACTAAATGGATGTGATTATCTAGTTGTAGGAAGACCGATAACTAAAAATGAGAATCCTGTAGAAGCAGCTAAAAAAGTATTAGCTGAAATAGAGGAGGGAGTAAAAGAGGGAAGTCTATGTTGCTAAAAAACTGTAGAGTTTTATATCATGGAGAAGAAGATATAAAGGATATTTTAGTAGAAAAAGGAAAGATTGTTAAAATATATAGATGCTCAGAAGTAGAAGAGTTAGACATAGATGAGATTATAGATATGGATGGAAACTGGGTTTTACCTGGAGTAATAGATGTACATACTCATATGAGAGATCCAGGATTATCTTATAAAGAAGATTTTGAAACAGGAAGTAAAGCATGTGCTAAGGGTGGAGTAACAACATTTATAGATATGCCAAATACAGTTCCAAATACAACAACAAAAGAGATTTTAGATGCTAAAGAGAGCAATTCTAAAAATAGAAGTTATGTAGATTATGGATTTCACTTTGGGGGAAGTAAATTAGATAATAGTGAAGAGATAAGAAAAGTAAGAGATAGAGTAGCTTCAACTAAAATATTTCTGAATATGTCAACAGGTGATATGTTAGTTGAAGAGGAAAAAGTTTTAGAAAATTTATTTAAAGAATCTAAAATAATATCAGTTCATGCAGAGGAAGAGATGGTAGATAAAGCTATAGATTTAGCTAGGAAATTTAGAAAACCACTATATCTGTGTCATCTTTCTAAAAAAAGTGAAGTAGAAAAGTTAAGAGCTGCAAAAAAAGAGGGATTAAAAATATATGGAGAAGTAGCTCCACATCACTTATTTTTAGATTCAAGTATGGCAAACTCGTTACTTATAATGAAGCCAGAGCTAAAAAGCAAAGAGGATAATGAGGCTCTTTGGTTAGGAATAGAAGATGGGACTATTGATACAATAGGAACTGATCATGCACCACATACTTTAGAGGAAAAAAATTCTAAAACAACATATGGAATACCAGGGGTGGAGAATTCTTTAGAGATGATGTTAAAAGAATTAAATAAAAAAATAGACATGAAAACTTTACAGAAAGTTATGTCAGAAAATCCAGCTAAAATATTTGGGATTGTTGGAAAAGGAAAGATAGAAGTTGGGTATGATGCAGATTTAGTTGTAGTAGATTTAAATAATAAAGAGATTATAAAAAATGAAGATGTAATCTCAAAATGTGCATGGACACCTTATAGTGGAATAGTAGGAGGGGGAAAAGTACTATTAACTATGGTAAGAGGTCATATTGTTTATGATGGTAAAAATTTTATAGAAAAAATTGGAGAAGGAGTGAATTATAAAAATGTCTAGAGAAAAAAATATAGCAAAATCATTATTAGGAACAGAGGCAGTTAGATTAAGTGTAAAGGATCCATTTACTTTTGTATCAGGAATAAAAAGTCCAATCTATTGTGACAATAGAAAAATGATAGGATTCCCTAAAGAGAGACAAGTTGTAGTAGATGCTTTTATAGAAGTTTTAAAAGAAAAAGAGTTTGACATTGTAGCAGGAACAGCAACAGCAGGAATTCCATGGGCAGCATTTATAGCTCAAGAGATGAATGTACCAATGGCTTATATTAGAGGAGAAAAGAAGGCTCATGGTGCAGGAAGACAAATTGAAGGAGCTGAATTTGAAGAGAAAAAAGTAATAATAATAGAAGACTTAATATCAACAGGAGGAAGCTCGATAAAGGCTGTAGCAGCTGCAAGAGAAGCAGGAGCTATTGATGTTGAAGTATTAGCAATATTCTCATATGAGTTTGAAAAAGCATATAAGAACTTTGAGCAAGACCATATTCCTTGGACTACACTTTCAAACTTTGCTTCATTAATTAACGTTGCGACAGAAGAGAACTATATAGATTCAGAAGAAGCTGAAATAGCTTTAAAGTGGAATAAAACTCCTGATACTTGGGGAAAATAATAGATAAGAGATATGTGAAGCAGATTAACTCTGCTTCTTTTTTTATAAAGGAATAGTTGACTTTATTTAAAAAATATCGTATCATATTTAGAAAATTAAAAAAAATTTTTAAAATAATATACAAATATAAAGCTAGGAGGAACAAAATGAAATTATCAAAAAGAGCATTAGAAATGAATTTTTCACCAATAAGAAAGTTGATTCCTCTGGCCGATGCAGCAGAAGCAAAGGGAATAAAAGTTTATAAATTAAATATAGGACAACCAAATGTAGTGACACCAGATTCATTTTTTGAAGGATTACATAACTATAAAGAGAAAATAGTTAAATACTCTCATTCACAAGGAATACCACAACTATTGGAAAGTTTTGCTAAAAGCTACCAAAAGATGGGAATTAATGTAAAAGAAGAGGATTTATTAATAACTCAGGGTGGTAGTGAGGCTATTATGTTTGTCTTAATGGCTATATGTAATGAGGGAGACAATATATTAATACCAGAGCCTTTTTATTCAAACTATACAAGTTTTTGCCAGTTTGCAGGGGCAGAGGTAGTACCTATTGAAACAACAATAGAAACTAGTTTTCATTTACCGTCAAAGGAAAAAATCGAATCTTTAATAACAGATAAAACAAGAGCTATAATGTTATCAAATCCAGTTAATCCAACAGGAACTGTTTATACAAAAGATGAAATAGAGATGATAGCACAGATAGCTAAAGAAAAAGATATATATATAATAGCAGATGAGGTATATAGACAATTTGTTTATGATGATATTCCTTATACATCTTTTATGCAATTAGATGATGTAAAAGATAGAGTAATACTAGTAGATAGTATATCTAAACACTACAGTGCATGTGGAGCAAGAATAGGTCTGATAGCTAGCAAAAATAAAGAGCTAATGAGCTGTATAATGAAGTTTAGCCAAGCTAGACTATGTGTTTCAACAATTGAACAACATGCAGCATCAAATTTAATAAATACAATGGATAACTATTTAGAAGATGTAAGAATAAAATATCAAAATAGAAGAGATTTATTATTTTCATATTTAAATAGAATACCAGGAGTAGTTTGTTATAAACCTCATGGAGCATTTTATGCTTTTGCAAAATTACCAATAGATAATGCAGAAAAATTTGCAAAATGGTTATTGACAGATTACTCATATGAAAATCAAACGCTTTTATTAGCTCCAGGTCCTGGATTTTATCAAAGCGAAGGAAAAGGAGAGAATGAAGTGAGATTTTCTTTCTGTACAAGTGTTGATGATATAGAGAATTCGATGATAATTTTAAGAAGAGCATTAGAAGAATACAATAGAATAGAGAGATAAGAAAAAGGAGTTGATTAAATCAACTCCTCTTTTTTTAAGATATTAGTAACTACTTTTTTAGCATCATTAACAGCAGCAACGACAGTCTTAGGACCAGTAACTACATCACCACAAGAAAATACATTTTCTAAAGTTGTTTCAAAATTGTCATTAACAATTACAGTTCCCCATTTTTCAAGACTAATTCTATCTTCAGAAGAGACAATGTTTTTTTTAGGCCCTTGACTAACAGCAACTATAATCGAGCTATAAGGTATTGCAATGTCAGTATCTTCTAAAGTAACAAGTTTTTTTCTTCCATTTTCATCAGTATGCGATTCAGTTCTTAGAAAAATCATAGTATTATCTAAAATTTCTTTTGGAGCATAGTAAAATTTGAAATTTACACCATCTTCTTTTGCTTCAGCTATTTCAACTTTAGTAGCGGGCATATCTTCTTCACCACGTCTATACATTACTGTTACAGAACTACCCAATCTTTTAGCAACTCTAGCTGCATCCATAGCAACATTCCCTCCACCAATAACTAAAACGTTAGGTCCAAGGTTATATGACTCAGGGGAAACAAGGTAGTTAATAGCATAGTGAACATTTCCCTTAGTTTCTCCTTTTATATCCATAGGTTTAGGATTCCAAACACCAGTTGTAATGATAATATACTTAAAGTCATCATTTTTTAAATTTTGAATAGTATGAGTAGGACCAACTAAAGTATTATATTTAATTTTAATACCTAGATTTAAAAGGTATTTTTCAAAAGTATCCATTAACTCTCTAGATAGTCTAAATTCAGGAATACCAAATCTTAAGACACCACCCAACTTAGAAAAAGCTTCAAATATAGTAACATTAAAGCCTTCTTTAGCTAAGAGAATAGCAGAAGTAATACCAGCAGGTCCTCCGCCAATAATAGCTATATCTATTTTTTTATTTTCTTTTTTATTTAAAGGTAATTTAGAAAGATATTCAGTAGAAATTTCTTTTTCAATAAGTGGAAACTCAACAGGAGTTTCTTTAATTCCCTTTATACAATGACCTTTACATTGTTCTTCATGAGGACATACAATAGAACAAAATATAGATAAAGGATTATTTGTAAATAAAATTTCTCCAGCTTCATCTATTTTATTTTCTTTAAATAAATTTATAATATTAGGTATGTCTGTGGATATAGGACAATGTATTTTACAAAGTGGTTTTTTGCAATTTAAGCAACGGTTAGCTTCTTGTAGTAAATCTATTTTCAAAATAATCACCTCTTTAAAAAATGGCTGAGAAAAACTTCTCAGCCTCTTAAAATATTATAATGCTTTTTCGAGAATTTCTCTACTTATTTCTAAAGATAAATCTCCAGTTTCTGATAAAGAAGTTCTATGGTTTTTTTCTAAAGCTAAAATCAAATCATCTATTTTATCTTTTGTTATACCATAATCTGAAAGATGAGTTTTAACTCCAAGTTCTTCAAAGAATGAACGAGTTTTCTCAATAGCTTGTTTAATTTTTAAATCATTATTAATCTCTTCAATATTCCAAACACGTTCAGCATATTGAATTAATTTCTCTCTTTTTTTCTCTTTTCTAACTTCCCATATAGCTGGTTGAAGTATAGCAAGAGTTTTTCCATGGTCGACACCAAACATAGCAGTAATTTCATGACCAATCATATGTGTCGTCCAGTCTTGAGGAACTCCAGCACCAATCAATCCGTTTAATGCCATAGTAGCACACCAAACAAGGTTAGCACGAGCATCATAGTTAGTTGGTTCTTCAATTGTTGTTTTACCAATTTCAATAAGTGTTTTCAAAATTCCTTCAGCAGTTCTATCTTGAAATCTAGCGTCTACAGGATAAGTAACATACTGCTCAACAGTATGAATAAAAGTATCAATAATACCGTTAGCAACTTGATTTTTAGGTAAAGTAAATGTTAACGTAGGGTCAAGTATAGAAAATTTTGGAAATGTATGCATACTAAAAACAGGAACTTTTAATCCTTTATGACTGATAACAGCTCCATTATTCATTTCAGATCCAGTAGCTGGTAAAGTGACAACAGTTCCTAAAGGAATTGCTGAATCAACTGGAGCTAAATCAAAATCTGGAGTTAGCAGATTTAGGCAATCACCATCATATTTAGAAGCAAGAGCTATAAATTTAGTTCCATCCATAACAGATCCCCCACCAACAGCAAGAAGAAAATCTATATTTTCTTTTTTAGCAATATCGACAGCTTTCATTAAAGTTTCATATTGAGGATTTGGTTCAATTCCACCAAATTCAAAGATTTTTCTTCCAGGAAGATTTTTAATAACATTTTCTAATGTTCCAAACTTCTTAACAGATCCCCCACCGTAAGTTATTAGCACTTTGGCATTTAAAGGAACTAAAGTATTTAATTGATCTAAAGTATCTTTTCCAAAAACTATATGAGTTGGGTTATAAAAATTAAAATTTAACATGAAATCAACCTCCTATTATTAATTAGTGAGATTATAAACCTTAGAGTTGACTCTAAGTCAAGATATTTATTTACAAGAAATAGAATTATTCTCATACCAAGCAATTTTTAAATCAAGTTTCTTTAAATTATTATTTAATTCTTCAATTTGTTCTAATATTTTTTTTCTATGTTCTAAAAGAATAGCTAGTCTTTCCTCTTTTGTCTGATCTCCTTTTAAACTTAAATCGACAATTGATTTAATGTCTTCAATAGTCATTCCAGTATTTTTAAGACACTTAATTATTTCAATCCAAAATATATCATCTTGAGAAAAGGAACGAATTCCATTTTTATTTCGAGCGATATATGGCATTAAACCACATTTGTCATAGTATCTAATTGTATGAGACGAAAGACCGACCATTTCAGAAACAGTTTTAATTGAATACATAAAAATATTCTCCTTATATATGTAAAATTTTCTTAATTATATCGGACCTAAATATAAGACCAACATATTTATTATTTTCAAGAACATAAATTCTTGTAACACCTTTATTCATAAATATATATGATATCTCCATAAGGGAAGCATCTTTATCAATTGTAATTATTCCTTCTGTTCTATACAGATCTTTTATAGTTGTTATTTTTTCATTTACTAAATAATTTTCGAAAGGTTCACCTACGGTAAGAAAACTTAAATCATTTAAAATAGTAGTATGTTTAGGCATACCAAAAGAAATAAGTTCTCGCTCTGTAATTTCTCCCAAAAAGTTATTATGATTATCAACTACTGGGATTCCAGAAACTCTGTCCATAATAATTCTTTTTGCAATATCTTCTAGAGTGTTATTTTCTTTAGCAGGGAGTATAGATGTGGTAAATAAGTCTTCAGCGGTAATATTATGATCTATTTCAATTTTCATTTTATTTAAAATTTCAATTGTTTTTTCAGGAGATTTATATTTTAAAATCTCTTTAAAAACATCTTTATTTTTAAGGCAAAGTCTAGAGATTCCAGACATAATTTTAAGGATATTCTTATTTTTTAAAACATCAGCAACAATAAGAACAATGAAATCAACAGGTTCTTCTTCACCCATTACATTTTTCATAGTTACATGTTTTTCAGGAAAAGCGATAGAAACAATGATATCATCAAAGTATTCAAGTCTAGCGTGAGGAATTGCAACACCATTTCCAATATACGTAGAAGCTTCACTCTCTCTTTTTAAAATAGCCCTTTTCATAATCTCTTGTTCTACTTTAACTTGCTTATTTGTTTTAGCAAGTTCTTTAAGTAAATTTGTAATAAGTTCCTCAAAGGTTTCTCCTTTTAGGTTAGATATAATCTTATCTTCTGAAAGATAACTGGACAACTTCATAATTTGTCCCCTCCTTAACATTATTTAGTATATGTGAACACAAAATAATTATATAACGTTTTTGAATAAATTAAAATAAAAATTGAAAAAAAAACAGCTAAGAAAATATCTTAGCTGTTAAAAATTACATAGTAATTTGATACTTTTTAATTTTTTCATTTAAATTTTCAAGGTCAACTGCAGGGATAGTAACGTCTTTTCCATTTAGTAAAATAGTTATTTCTGTAGTTCCTTTAACTTTTGAGTATCTAGAAAATAGATTTAAAGAAAAATCAATCTCATCTTGTGTCAGATTACCAAATCCAACCATGTGAGGTCCAGGAACCTCTTTTCCTCTAATAAATAAAGAGCCGTAATCTTTAAATTCATTTATTTTTAAATTATCTTCTTGCTCTCTTCCAACTATTAAATATTTTCCTTTTTCAAATCTAAAAAATCTTCCAATTTTTAAAAGGTGGAATAGATTAGAGTTTTCATCTTCTAATAGTCCATCCTCTTCTAGGATTCTAAGTCTCTTTGAATAAGCTGGGTCAGTAAGAAGACATCCTCCACCAGGAGTTGGATAGTCTACAATACCGAATTTATCCATTAGTTCCATTTGAGTTTTTCTACTTCTTCCTTGGATATCTAAAAGCTTACTTCTATCAATCCATCCTAATTTTTCAGGTTCACTTTCTGGTAAAAGCTTTGCTGATAAAGGTCTCACAATAAGATTCTCAAGACCAGGAGAAAGAGCTTTAACTTTTTCTAGAGCTTGATAATTTTGTGACATAGGTCTTTGTCCTAGAACTTCACCAGAGATAATAAATGAAGCTCCATATTTTTTCATAAGATCACCAGCTGTTTTAAACATTAAAGCATGACAATCGATACAAGGGTTCATATTCTTTCCACGTCCATGAACAGGATCTTTTAAAATTTCAGTGTGAACACTACTAAAATTAACATACTCTAATTGAACCCCAAGTTGTTTAGCCATATTTTCAGCTTTTTCATTTTTTCCACCAAAGAAATGTGATACAAAGTTAAGAGCTATAACCTCAATTCCTTGATCTTTTATAATTTTAATTGCTAGAGCACTATCAAGTCCTCCAGAAAAAAGCGCTAATGCTTTCATTATTAACCTCCATAAATTAATTATTCGTGGTCAATATCTAAAAAAGTATTTTGTTTTAAATCATTTTTTCCATCATATAGGAAGTTGATATTTTTAGGAACAGAAGTAAATACATTTCTACTAATAGGAATCCATTTAGCTTCTTTTATGTTGATTGCACCACTTAAAAAATCAAGAATTCTTTGTGCATCTTTTCCATTTACATTTTCTAGATTTAGTGTAACCACTTTATCATTTTTTATATAATCTGCAATTTTTCTACATTCTGCAAAACTTTTTGGATTGACAAAAATTGTTTGACAATCTTCTTGAACAGTATTGTTGATTGGTGTTTTAATTTCTGCTTTAGGAATAGTGTTGTTAAAAGAAGGAACAACATCTTCCTTAGTGCTATTATTTAATCCAAATTTAGGAGCAGGAGCAGCTAATTCACTTTCCTCTTGATACTCCTCATAATTTTCTTCATCAGGATCAAAAGTAAGTCCAACACTATCAGTAAAATCTTTAAAAGCATTTTTGAATTTAGTAATTTTCATTGATACCTCCATATTTTATTCGAATATTTTACTACCTACTCTTATAAGAGTTGCTCCCTCTTCAAGAGCTAATTTATAATCATTACTCATTCCCATAGAAAGTTCAGTTAAAGAATCATTGAAATAAAGAATATTTAACTCATCTTTTAACTCTCTTAATTTTTTAAATCCATTTCTAATAAAATCTTCATTATCGGTATACGGTGCCATTGTCATAAGACCTTTAATTTTGATATTTTCAAGAGATAAAAGAGCAGGAATATCATTTAAAAAATCTTGATAATCATAACCCTCTTTACTATCTTCTTGAAAAAGATTTATCTCTATTAAAACCTCAATAACCCTATTATGTTCTTTAGCTCTTTTATTAATCTCTTCAGCTAAAGAAAGTTTGTTAATAGAGTGAATCATATCAATGAAACGAGCAATATATTTAACTTTATTTTTCTGAAGATTTCCAATAAAGTGCCATTTGTGATTAATAGAATAACTTGAAAGCTCCTCATATTTTTTAGTCAAAACTTGAACTTTATTCTCTCCTAAAATATGAGCACCACCTTTAAGTACCTCTTTTATAGTCTCAATATCAACATATTTAGTGACAGCAACAAGATTTACTTTTTCAGGATCTGGAGAGAGTTTTTTTATATCTAATAAGATATCATTAATATTTTCTGAAATTCCCACAATTTCCTCCTAAATAATTAAATAAATTTACTAAAAACATCATTAGCCATGAGAATACCTTTTTTAGATAAAATATATCTAAAATTATTTTTTATTAGAAATCCCTCGTCAACTAAATTATTACAAAGATCTATATATTTTCCTTTAGGAATAATTCCATCAGGAATAATTCGTAAACCAAGAATATATTCATAAATCTCTTTTTCATCAGAATCTACAAACTCTTCTTCTAAAATAGGCTTAACGTTATCAGATATTTTAGCATAATATTCAGGAATTTTTAAGACATTTTTATATCTAACATCTTGATAATACCCAGATGCCCCAATTCCGATTCCAAGATACTCTTCATTTTTCCAGTATTTTGTATTGTGTATAGCTCTTTTTTCTGGAAGGCAGAAATTTGAAATTTCATAATGAATATATCCATTTTTTTGAGCTTCATCGATAATTAGTTCATACATAGATGCTTCTAAGTCATTATCAGTTTCTTTATAAATTCCAGCTTCAAGTTTACTAAAGAAATCAGTACCCTCTTCCCAAATTAAAGAATATATAGAGAAGTGCTCAGGTCTTAATGAAAATAGACGATTTAAGTCAGATTTCAGATCCTTTAGAGTCTGGTTTGGTAGGGAAAACATTAAGTCTAAACTGATATTATCAAATCCAGCTTTTCTAGCAAAATAAAAAGCCTCCTCTCCTTCTGAAGAAGAATGGAGTCTACCTAAAGTTTTAAGTAGTTCATCATTAAAGCTTTGTATTCCAATGCTAACTCTGTTTATACCAGCTTTTTTAAAAAGTTTAAATTTCTCAAGTGTAACTGTTTTTGGATTAACTTCAAGAGTAATTTCAGCATTATTTTTAATATTTAAATTATTTAAAATTCTGCTAACTTGCTCAGGAGTTAATAAAGAGGGAGTACCTCCCCCAAAATAAACAGTTTCAAGTGGAAATTTAGGATACATATTAATTTCATTAATAAGTGCAGCTACATATTTTTCTCTCTCTTCATCAGTAGATTTAAAAGATAAAAAATCACAATAATTGCATTTATTAAGACAAAAAGGAATATGTATATACATTCCGCTTAACATAAGCACCTCCAAGATTTAATCAATAAAAGCTTGGAAATCCTCCATAGTTTTCATTAATTTTTCGTTTGCTTCTATCTCTGTTTTTCCAACGACACAGAAGTAATATTTGATTTTTGGTTCTGTTCCAGAAGGTCTAGCTGTAATATATGTATTATCCTCTAATACAAATTGAATAACATCTGATTTTGGTAATCCTTCATATCCAAGACTAAAATCTCTTTTTGATACTACTTCTTTACCTAGTAAAGAGTTAGAAACATTAGCTCTAAGATTTGACATTATTTTACTAATAGCTTCAACACCATCTTTTCCTTTTTTTG